>CAZSMW010000141.1:0-3968 GCA_964607985.1 uncultured Eubacteriales bacterium | reverse complement strand
ATGATCCTCGCGCCTTCGGGGATGACCAGGCTCTTCCCTATCGCCAGGATCCGGCCGCCCCGGATGACGATCATCCCGTTTTCGATCGTCCCCCGCGTCGCCGTAAAAATTGTTCTGCCCCGGATCACTATCGCAGGGTCTTCCGGATGGGCTCGGGCCGGCAGGGCGAGGCAAAGCCCTATCGCGGCGAGCCCAAGAGTTTTTATAATGATTGGAATGCGCATGGAGTTTCTCCGGCGGCGCCTATTCGATCTTGCCGAGGTGCTCGCCTTGTTTTCTCTGGTAGACGACCTTCCCGTCGACGAAAACCGCTTCGGGAATGGAGGCAGTCCGGAAAGGACGCCCTCTGAGGACAAGGATGTCGGCGTCTTTCCCCGGTTCCAGGCTCCCCACCCTCGCCTCGATCCCGGCGATCCGGGCAGCGTCTATGGTCACGGCCCGGAGGGCCGCTTCTTCCGGCATCCCTTCCCTGTGGGCGAAAGCGGCGATCTCCAAAAGATCGCCTCCCGTCATTCCCGCTCCCGGCCATTGCCACAGGCCCTCTTGGGCCCTGAAAGCCACCCGGACCCCGGCCTTGGCCAGAATAGCCGGATTATCAACGCTGAATCCCCTGTCTTCGATGTTGCCGACCCCCCGGAAAAGGTCCTCGAGGATGACGGGAATGTCGCGTTTCTTGATCTCGTCGATGACTTTGTAGGCATCCGTGGCACCGTCCAGGATGATCTTCAGTTTGAATTCGTCGGCCAGCCTCATGGCGGTCCGGCTCTCGTCTTTTCTGGCGCACTGAATGATGACCGGCATCTCCCCCTTCATCACGGGAACCAGGGCTTCCAGCGAAAAGTCCCTCTGGGGCGCCGTCCCTTTCTTGTCCTTTTCGTATTTCTCAAGGGAATCCCGGTATTCCTGGGCTCTAACCAGGGTCTCCCTGATCACGGCGGCGATGCCCATCCTCGTGGAAGGCATTTGCCCGGTCCTCCTGGCCTGGGCCCCGAGGCCGAAGACCATGACCGCCCGGTCCTTGACCACCATCCTGTCTACGACGTCTCCCGATGTCTTGATGACGACCCCCTGGCCCCCGATGACGTTCAGATTACCGGGAGTGACCAAGGCTGACGTCATCCCGAGCTCACGCGCCCAATAGAAAAGCGGCGCCTGCGGTTCGATGGCGTGCTTGATCTCCATTTCGGGGACGACGGACTTGGATTTCTCGTCCGTCGAGCTCAGCTGTCTCCAGTTCGAGGTGACGCCGAGATAGGCGCGCGCGGCGACGAGGCCGGGCATCACGACGAACTCGCGGGCATCGATGACCGGGCATCCTTCCGGAATGGGCAAGTCGCTTCCGACGGCCTCGATCTTCCCGTCCTTAACCAGGAGAATCCCGTTTTTGAGGGGGGCCCCGGACATCGTATAAACGACCCCGCCCTTCAAGGCGAACCGGCCCGCGTTCTTCATTTCCACGGGGATGGAGAGCGTATTCGAGGCCTGGACCGGAGATGGCTCGGCCACGGCACTTTCACGGCTTTCTTTCCGATATTCGACTTTGCCATCGATGATGACCGTCTCGACGGAGGTCAGGAATTCGAAGGGCTCGCCGTCGAGGAGAACGAGGTCCGCGTCCTTTCCCGCTTCGATAGATCCGATCCTTTTTTCCAGGCCGACGGCTTCAGCCTCGTTGATGGTGATGGATTTGAGGGCGTCCGCTTCTTTCATCCCGTACCGGACGCAAAGAGCGGCGAACTGGCGGAGGTTCGGCTGGTAATGGCCATCCGTCTGGAGCGAGACCTTGATGCCGGCCTCGGCCAGGATTGCCGGGACGTTCCGGAATTCCAGGGAATTCTGGTAATAGGTGTCGAACACGGCGGGGCCGACGTTGATATAGACGTCTTTTCGCTTGGCGAGCTCGTCCACGATGAGATAGGACTTGTCGGAGTGGCCCAGGCTGAGCTTCAAGTTGAATTCGTCGCCCAGGCGGATAGACGTCATGATCTCCGAGGCGGTATAACAATGGATGTGGACCGGGATCTCCCTTTTCAGGGCGCTGACCAGGACATCCTTGCCAAGATCCCGCTTGGGAGGAGTGACGTCTTTGCCTTCCTTTTTGTCCTTTTCATAGGCCTCCCATGTTTTCTGATATTCCTGTGCTTCCGCGAAAGCCTTTCGGGCGAGAAAATAGACGCCCATCATGGAAGACGGCATCTGATTCAGGTTGCCCCAATAGCCCTGAGGATTCCCTTCGATGGCCATCTTGAGGTCGCAGATTTCCTTGAGGACCATGTCTTTCGGAGGGGCGTTCTTCAGCTTGACGGCGACGCTCGTTCCCCCGATGACGTTCAGGCTCCCCGGGCGGGAAACGACGGTCGTGACACCGCCCGCCAAGCTCGCCGGAATGGTCAGGTCGTCGAAGTTGAAGCCGTCCATGGCCCGGACCTGGGGAGTGACGGGGCTCGTCATTTCGTTCCCATCATAATTCTCTTCGACCAGGGGAACGCTGTAAACGCCCGCGTGGCTATGGATATCGATCAGGCCGGGGATGACGACCGCCGCGACGATTTCCTGGATCCCCCGGGGGACGGAAAATTCTTTTCCGACCTTCATGATCTTCCCGTTCTCGATGAGGACCATCCCGTTTTCGATGACTCCCTGGGCGGCCGTGTAGATCTTCCGGGCCTTGATGACCAGCATGCCCGGGGCCGCATTGAGGGAGCTGGAGAGGAGCAGCCCAAAGACCAAGAGAAGCCGTGAAAACTTGAAACGTTTTTTATTTGACATGGGACCTCCGGACTTTTATTTATTCCTCAGCCGTTCATAGACGATCTTAACAAATTTATCCCTCGTGGGACTTTTCTCTCGTGAAAAAAAGGGCCCATCCTGGGATGGGCCCTTTCATTCTCTTAAGGTACTCGAAGTTGGATCGCGCTTAGAACGTAAACTTCAGGCCGAGCCGGAAGACTCGGGGATCGACGACCATGTAGGGGAGACCCATATCGTCGCCATAGAACACGTTGTTGTAGGTGCCGTATTGGCCCCACGGGATGGCCTGGTTCAACACGTTGAACATGTCGAGTATGACCGAGAAGCGCATCGTCCGATAGGCGAAGGATTTCTCCAGACGGAAGTCGAGGTTGTTGTTGGCATCCATCCTGCTGGCTCCCGAGGGCTCGAGCAGCAAATAGGGCTTCGTGGCCTGAGCGAGCTGGGTGAGCGTGATCGTCTTGGTCCAGGTTCGGCCCGAGTTGTACACGTAGACTGCGCTGACGTTGATGTCCCACGGGAGGATGTAGGAAGCCATGATCTTGAAGACGTGCGGGGGACTGATGGATGACCGGCCGTAGAGGTTGATCTGGAGGTTCGGGTCCCAGTAGTTCCCGGTCCCGCCTGTGCCGTAGGACCCGGTCGCCGTATGGGCGTTGGAATAGCTGCCCTCCTCCTTGCTGTAGGTGTAGGAGGCGAACATTTGCCACCGGTCCGCGAACCTCTTGTTGAACGTGAACTGGATGCCGGTGTACTTCCGGGACGGGTCGACCATGACGATGCCCGGGTAGGCGGCGCCGATTTCCTTGCCGACCTTGGGATTGGTGATCAGATAGTGGGGCGTCGTCCCGGCGTTGGTCTGATTATAGACCGTTATGGTCTCGCCCGTGACCGGATTGGTGTAGGGCACCGGTTCGAACGTCGCATTGAGATTGACCGAATCGACGAAATCGAGCCATTTCTTATAGATCAAGGACACACTTGCCGACAGGTTCCTGCCGAGGACCTGCTCGATGCCGAGGACGGCTTGGTTCATCGAGGGATTCTTGAGGTCAGGGTCGACAGAATAGAGGTCCTTGCCGTATTGCGTGTACCAGTAATTAAAGTTCCCGTTCGCATCGGCCAGGTAGTACTCAACATTTCCCTGGGGCGTCAGGTTCCAGAAATTGTACGACCGCGTCCCTTCGTAATACTTGCCGACGTGCGCCTTGAGGACG
>CAZSMW010000140.1:0-19395 GCA_964607985.1 uncultured Eubacteriales bacterium | reverse complement strand
TGATGGCCACGGAGGGCGTCGAAGTCGAGTTCTCTCCGGAGGCCATTGACGAGATCGCCGACATTGCGGAAAAGGTCAACGAGGACACGGAGAACATCGGCGCCCGTAGGCTCCATACGGTCATGGAGAAGGTCATGGAGGACATTTCCTTCGAGGCCCCGAACATCCGGAAGAAGAATATCCTCATCGGCAGGGAATACGTCCAGAAGCAGCTTAAGGACATCCTCAAGGACCAGGACCTGAAACGGTTCATTTTGTGATGAAGAAGCCCATCGCTTTCGTCGTGCTCCTAGTCTGCGCGTTCTCCGCCGGCTGCGGCAAGAAAGGCCCCCTCCTGCCGCCGCTCATCCGCACGCCGCAGAAGGTGGAGGCCGTGACCCTCTTCCAGCGAGGCGACAAGATCTTCGTGAAATGGAAAAACCCGGTGACCTACGTGGACGGCGCCCCTCTCGACGCTGTGGCCGAGGTCGAGATCTGGGTCCTCGAACAGCCGAAGGGCGAGACGGCCGCAGTCCAGCCCGCAATCCAGCCCGCAATCCAGCCTGCAATCCAACCAGCAACCCAACCAGCAACCCAACCGGCAATTCCGCCGGCAATCCAGGTGACTGCGGACTACTTTGAGGCCAAGGCCCGGCCGGCGGCCGTCATCGAGAGGGGACAGCTCACGACCTACCGGAAGGAGAAAGACTCGGACGCCGCGGGCTTCTCCTATCCATACTCACTCGCCGATAAGAAGATCGGGGTCTCAAAGTTCATTTTTGCCGTTCGCGTGAAAGACCGGCGGTCCCATGAATCCGCCTTCTCTCCCACCGCCGAAATAGAGCCGCAGACGAGCCCTCTTCCGCCTCAAGGCTTAGAGCTCCGCTCCATCGAGGACAAGATCTGCCTCGCCTGGCAGGCGCCCGCCGCGAACGTCGATATGTCCACACTCCCCCGTGTGGCCGGCTACAACGTCTACCGAGAGTCGAAGGACGATCCGGTCAAGCTCCTCAACTCGAGTCTGGTCAAAGAGCTTAAGTATGAGGACGGCGAATTCGAATACGGCCTTCCCCTTCGTTATTTTGTCAGGTCCTCGGCCACCGAGACCGCTCCTTATCTGGAGAGCGACGATTCCGAGCGCCGGGAGATCGTCCCCAAGGACGTTTTTCCGCCGGCTGCGCCGATAGGCTTGGTGCCCGTGACGGGCAAGGGGTTCATCGCCTTGAGCTGGGAGGCGAACCGGGAAAAAGACTTTGCCGGTTACAAGGTCTGGCGCAGGGTGGAAGGGGAGGCCGAAGACAAACTGCTGACCCCTCAACTTATCATCGAGAACGCCTACACGGACGCCGAGATTGAAAAGGGCCGGCGTTATCGATATGCTATTAGCTCCGTGGACAGGAACGGGAACGAAAGCCCGAGAACGGAAGTCGTTGCCGACAGCTTAAAGGACGGGCCTTGATGAAGATCTATCGTTTTCGCTACAGAAAAAAGATCATGTACGGGGTCCTCAAGGAGGAGTTCCTCTTTCCCATAAAAGGGTCTGTGTTCAGGGATTTCGGGATCGAGGACAGCCCCGTGCCCATGAGCGAGGT
Source organism: uncultured Eubacteriales bacterium (assembly GCA_964607985.1). Classification (GTDB taxonomy): domain Bacteria; phylum Acidobacteriota; class Aminicenantia; order Aminicenantales; family Saccharicenantaceae; genus JALHVH01. The sequence continues at coordinate 17,824 of CAZSMW010000140.1, read as the reverse complement.
GTTCATCCTGCCCCCCGTTGAGCCCACGAAGATCGTGGCGGTGGGTGCGAACTACAAGGACCACGCCCAGGAGATGGGGAGGCCCCTCCCGGATGAGCCCCTGCTCTTCCTCAAGCCCTCATCCGCCGTGATCGGGACCGGGGACATCATCGTTTATCCCAGGATGTCGAAACAGGTGGATTATGAGGGGGAACTGGCCGTGGTCATCAAGAAAAAGGCGAGCCTGCTGACCGACGACGACCCGACAGAGGAGCACATCCTGGGTTACATGTGTTTCAATGACATTACGGCCCGGGACCTCCAAACCAAGGACGTCCAGTTCACGCGGGCCAAGTCCTTCGACACCTTTGCCGCCTGCGGACCGTGCATCGCCACGGACGTCGATCCGTCCGCGCTCCATATCAAAACCTTCCTGAACGGGAAACTTAGACAGTCCGGGAATACGAGGAACCTCATCTTTAGCGTCCCGTTCCTCGTCCGGTTCATCTCGAGGATCATGACGCTCTTTCCTGGGGACATCATCTCTACGGGAACTCCGGCCGGCGTCGGGCCCATGCAGCCCGGCGACCTGGTAGACGTCCAGATCGATGGCATCGGGACGCTATCGAACCAGGTCATGAGGATAACGGAATAAGAAACGAGGAGGGAGGCCATGAAGTTCTTCCTGGACACCGCGAACCTAGAAGAGATCCGTGAGATCGCCGGCTGGGGCATCGTGGACGGCGTGACGACTAACCCCTCCCTATGTTCCAAGGAGAGCATGAAGTTCGAGGACCTCATACGGGAGATCTGCCGGATCGTCCCGGGACCTGTGAGCGTGGAGTGCGTTTCCCCCGCGACCGGGGAGATCGTCAAGGAGGCCCGGGAGCTGGCGGCGATCGCGCCCAACGTGGTCATCAAGATCCCGGTCTGCGTCGAAGGCCTAAAAGCAACTAAAATCCTGTCGAGTGAGGGGATAAAAGTCAACATGACCCTTGTCTTCTCGGCCAGCCAGGCCCTCCTCGCGTCCAAGGCGGGAGCCAGGTACGTCAGCCCGTTCATCGGAAGGCTGGACGATATCTCCCAGGAGGGTATGGAGCTCATCGAGGAGATCGTGACCCTGTTCGAGAACTATCGTCTGGAGACCGAGGTCATCGTGGCCAGCATTCGCCACCCCAGGCACGTCATCGAGGCCGGACTCCTCGGCGCCGACATCGCCACGATCCCCGCCGCCGTCTTGGAGAAGATGGTCAAGCACCCTCTGACCGATGCCGGCATGGAGAAGTTCCTGATGGACTGGGCCAGGGTCAGGAAATAAGGGGCCTGCCATTTCGGCCATCAGCCTTTTCCCAAGGCCAAGATGAAGATCCTGAAGAGATTCAAGGGGTTGATCGCTTTCTTTCTGGTCATGGCCCTGCTTTTCGGCGCCCTCGTTGTCGGCAAAAACATCTTCCTCCGCCAAGCCAGGGCCAAGCTCGATACGATCATCACCTACGCCCATCTGCGCCTCTCATACTTCCCGCCGGCCCTGGTCATGGAGGACGTCCGAGCCGTCGCCTCGTCGCCGTTCTTCACCGCCCGGACAGTGACCGTCCGGATCTCCTACATGTCCCTATTGCGCAAGGAGAAGCCCCTCACCGTCGTCATCGAAGGGCCGGTTCTGCAGATATCGGAAGGGGCAAGCAGGACGAAGCGAAAGTCCAGGCCCTTCTGGCCATTCCCTTTCCTGATCGAAAAGGGCCTGGCCCTTGACGGTGAGATCCTCTATCGGCGTATGGAGGGTTCTCTTCATTCCCGCAAGTTGAAAGTCCTCTTCGCTCAGGAGGGCGACAGCTTCTCCTTCCAGGCAGAGGCGGGAGAGTATACCTTTACGCCGGCTGCTTCAAAGGTTCCGTTCGGCGGCAGAGCCTCGCTCTCGGTCTTCGGACAAGGGCGAGAGATTTCCATCCGCGGGTTGGTCGTGGAAGGGACCGGGTTCGTCATCAAGGCCGTTGGGACGCTGCGCAATCAGGCCCGGCCCGTCCTGGAACTTGATACGATTTTCAACGTCGAGACCGGTCACATCGCCCGCCTCCTAAACATTCCTTTCGACTGGGAAGGCCGTGCGGAAGGCCGCGGCCGGTTGGAGACAAAGGGCGGCGAACTCTTCTTTAACGCGGACCTTTCCAGCCGGGCGGTCACAATGAACCTGGTGCCCTTGGGCGAGGTCACGGGCCGGGTTGCGGTCCGGGGCAAGGCCGGGGGAGAAGTGGAATTCAATCTCCAAAAAAGATACGCGCCCACGGAGTCCGTCCTCATCCGATTCGGCGGGGGGCGAGTCGACGGGCAAGTCCGCGGAGTCCTCATCGACCCGATCTTGAGCTATTACAAGGTCCCCTGGCCCGTCCGGTCTCCTATCTGGGGGAATTTCGTTTTCGAGAACAAACGGCTCACGTCCGATGGGGAGTTCAGGGATGAATTGGAGACGCCCGAGCCTCCCAGGTACCCTTTCCGGGGGAAGGTGCGGTTCGAAATGGACCTTCAGGCCAAGGACCTCACCTTCTCTTCCGCCGACCTGGACTCAAGCTTCGGCAGGGTCGAGGTCCGGGGAGGGGTCAGGGTCGGCCGGGACATGGACCTGGCGATCCGCGGGGAGATCAAAGACGTCAAACAGGCCAGGGCTTTCACGTCGTTCATCTTGAACCGCACCTTCGAGTTCCCGGAGATCCGGGGCAGGGGAACCGCGGACATCAAGATCGCCGGTGACTATGATCAGCCGCGCGTCACGGCTGTGTTTTCCTGTGCGCCCGCGGGATTCGCCAAGTACGATGCGGCCTCCGTCGAGGGGACGATTGATATCCTAAGAGGAAACGTCCTCGGCACGTTCCGGACAAACGACGCGAACATGAAAGGAGAGATCGACCTGGCCGTCGAAGGAAACCGGGTTGAGGCCGGCTTTCGTCTGGCCGACGGAGCGGTCGAAATGATCCTTCCGCCTCTCGATGTCCTTCTGCCGTTGACGGGAAGGGCCAAGGGAGTGTTCAAACTCGTTCAGGACGCCGGAGGCCTCCAGCTCAAAGGAGATTTCTCGAGCCCGGAACTCCGGATCCTCGGCCAGCCGGCCACGAACGTCAGGGGCGGCCTGGCCTGGAAGGACGGGACCCTGGACCTGAGCGGCCTCGGTTTCATGTTTTTCAATGGGACGGTCGGCGGGGATTTCTCTTTAAAGCCGGTCGGCGGCGACTTCGATATCGACCTTGCCGGGAAAGGCATGGACCTTGCCGCTGTGCAGTCCGGGCTGAACGGAAAGCTCAATTTTGGTCTGGGAGGCAAGGGCGTTTTCGGCAAGGACCGGCCGTCAGGCAAGTTCGAGGTTCTGGACCTGTTGTATCCGCCATTTCAGAAGACCGAAGCCAGGGGAGATTGTGCCCTGGGCTATTTGGAGGACAGGATCGACCTGGACATCCGAGGAAGCTTTCTGCCCGGATCCAACGACTTCCAGATGCTCTTCAAACTTCCTCTTCACCAGGACTCGATCTTAGGGGACATCAAGGGGGGCATTAACAACCTCGACCTTCTCCTGCCCTGGAAAGGGGCGAAGGGCCACCTCAATTATCTGGGAGAGGTCCAAGGCTTGAGGACGGCTCCCCGAATTAGTGGGGCCGTGGATCTTCAGGGATCCCTTCTTCCGCTGCCGGGGTTTGCCCACGCTTTGAACGATTTCACCGGGTTGGTGTTCATCCAGGACGGCAAGATCTCCGTGCGCTCGTTCCAGGGAAAGCTGGGGGACGGGGACGTCCGAGGCGGCGGGGAGGTCGGCATCGGCGGGAAAGGCGTCGAATTCATCGATGTCCGGATGGATGGGAAGAATATGGCCCTCTCGCCATTAGAACGGACGAGGGCGCTTACGGACGGATGGGTCCGGCTGACGAAGGACAGCCGGAGTTTCGTTTTGGACGGGGAACTTTCCTTTTCCCGGATTTCCTGGAGACGGGAGATCTATGAAAAGTTCGGGTTCTCCTCGACACCTGTCTATCAAAGCAGGAGGGAAAAAGGATTCTTCGACGACCTGTCCCTGAATCTGAGGCTCCGGGCGGGCGAGAACGCCTGGATGGAGAACTCCCTGGGCAGGATCAGCGGACGGCTCGACCTTACCATCTCGGGGAATATCAACTCGCCGCTCATCCTCGGCGACATCGAAGCCCTGGGCGGCGAAGTCTACTTTCAGGATCGGAAGTTCAAGGTCGTGCGCGGCCGGCTGAGCTTCTTCAATCCGGCCTCAGTCGAGCCGTACCTGGATTTCCGAGGGGAGACCTACGTCAAGGATTATCGGGTCACCTTTTCCCTGAACGGGCTCGTCAACAACCTGAGACCGGAGTTCGGCTCTTCGCCGCCGCTTCCTCCCGAGGATGTCCTGGCCCTTCTGGCCTTGGGCGAGGCCTTCCGGCGCTCCTACTCTTATGACACGAGCACCCGGCTCAGCACGGCCTCCCTTCTTTCTTTTCAGATCGCGGAGCAGGCCCAGAAGAGAGCTGAAGGGCTATTCAGCTTGGCCCGATTCAGGGTTGATCCTTTCGTCCTGGGCTCCTCGGCCGAAATGACGGCCCGGCTCACGGTCGGAAGGCAGATTTCCCGCAACCTGTCGATCCTATATTCCACCAACCTGACGACCCAGAGGGAAGAGATCGTTAGGATGGAATGGGACCTGAGCCAAGATTTTTCTCTCGTGGGCATGAGGAATGAACTGGGACGGATCAGCTTCGATGTCAAGATTCGCAAAAGGTTCTGAGCGTCCGGGGACGAAGACGAAGCTCCCGCGGCTGACCTGGACCGTTTTGCTGCTCACGGCATTCCCTTCCGTCGCGCTCCCACTCCTCCAGGAGTCCGGGCCGCCGGTCATCGAGAACGTTATCATCCGGGCGGACGGCCAGGCCGGCGAACAAAACCTGGAGGAGCTTATCTCCATCCGGAAAGGCGAGCCCTATTCTTTGAAGAAGGTCGATCAGAGCGTCAAACAGATCTACCAAACCGGCCTCTTCTCCGACATCCGGGTCCTCCGGAGCGGCGACGCCCGCGTGGACCTCACGTTCGTCCTGACCCATAACCTCACTACGCGAAGCCTTTCATTTTTTGGGGGAAAAGAGCTGCCGCAGAAGAAGATGAGGGAAGCCGTTGAAGTCCTGCGGCCGGGAAGCATCTTTTCCGAGGACAAGATCGATCAGGCGGTCGGGGAGCTCGGGGAGCTCCTGAAAAAAGAAGGCTACTTCGAGCCCGAGATCCTGGCGGAAACCGAGAAGGACACCAACGCATCCGTCGCCGACGTCCGTTTCAAGATCGGGTCCTGGAAGAGGTTTGCGATCGGAAAGATCGCTTTCTCAGGCAGTCCCATCGTTCCAGAGAGCGAGCTCAGCAAGCGGTTGCGGAACCGAGAAGGCGTGATCTACATTCCCTCAAAGTTCCAGGAAGACCTTCAGCGGTTGAAGGTCTACTACAACAGCCTCGGCTACCAAAGGGCCGCGCTCGATATCGTCCGGGAGGATTTTGACGAAGCCGACGGCCGCGTTGCCCTTACGATCAGCGTCCTCCCCCGGGAAAAGATCAGCTTCCTCATCCGGGGAGCGAGCGTTCCCGCGAGCCTGCTGGCGCCGATCTGGGAAGAGCGGATCTTCGAAGAATGGGGTTTGGCGGAAGGGGAGGCGCGCATCCTGACCTATCTCAGGAAACAAGGTCACGTCTTCGCCTCGACGAGGTCCCGGATCGAGCGTCCGGAAAACGAGATCCGCGTGATCTATGATGTCAGCCCCGGAGAGACATACAGGGTCGATTCCGTGGAGTTCGACGGCCTGTCCTCTTTTTCTTCCCCCCGGATCAGGGCTGAGGTCGGGATCAACGAAAAGCTTCCGTTCTTCGCCCTCTTGAACGGGGAGCGCCTTTTCGAGATCCCCCGCGAAATCGAGCTCTTCTATCAGGCGAACGGTTTTCCCGACTGCCATGTCGACATCAATTTGAAGAGCCGGGGAAAGGCGGCGACGGCGATCTTCTTCATCCGGGAAGGACCGCAGGATAGGATCACCCGGCTCGCACTCGAGGGGGTCTCCATGTTCTCCGTGGATGAGGTCCGGGCCTCGATGGTGAGCACCGAAGGAGGACCGTTCTTCGCGCCCGATGTCCGGAGGGACGTCGAAAGGATCGAAGCTTTTTACCTCGATCGCGGCGTCCGCGGGACGAAGATCGTCTCCGAGATCAAGCCGATCTCGACAAGCTCCTTCTCCGTGACCATCTCCGTCAACGAGGGCCGCAGGGTCCGGATCGGCGGTATTGTGATCACGGGGAACAAGGTGACCCGGAAGAAGAGCATCCTCAGGGAGGTGAGGCTCAAGGAAGGGGACGACGCTTCGCGGGAACTCATCCTCGAAACCAAGAGGAGACTCGAGGGTCTGGGAGTCTTTTCCGAGGTCAAGGTCGATGAGGTTCCGGTCTCGGAAGAGAGTGAGAACCTGGTCATCACCGTGCGGGAAGGAGAACGGAATTACGCCAGCCTGGGAGTAGGGTTAGAGACCAGGAACGAGCCAAGGTCCTTCGCCCTCTGGGAGAACGACATCCGGCTGCGGGGAACGGCCGAGTTCATCAGGAGCAACGTCTTCGGCACGGCCTCCCAGGTCATCCTGGTCACCCAGTTCAGCCTTATCGAGAAGCGGGGGGTCATCTCCTGGGAGCAACCCTATTTCTTCGGGATCCCCATGCATACCTCGATGAACGCCTGGCTCGAGGGGGAGGACCGGAAGAGCTTTGGGTTCGACCGGAGGGGCATCAGCCTGAACACCGTCAAACCGCTGGCCGGCGGCTTTCTCCTCCTCGGAACGATCAGCTTGTTGAGGACGAAGCTGACCTATCTGGAGATCGCGGAGTCCGAGGTCGACCGCCAGCTCCAGCCTTATTCGACGACTCTGGTGTCGGGGAGCATGATCTGGGACCGGCGGGATGACACGTTCAACCCTGCCAGGGGCTTCTTCTTGAGCTTCGTGGGGGAGTGGGCCTACCCGGCGTTCAAGACCGAGTCCGACTACCTCAAGGGCTTCTTTAAGTTCCAGTACTATTACCCGGTTCTGACCCACCTGAACTTTAGCACGACCTTCCGGCTCGGACTGGGCCGGGGGAGGATGCCCGTTCCGGAAAGGTTCTTCGCTGGAGGGAGCAACTCCTTCCGGGGAGACACGTTCGACGAGCTCGGTCCCAAGGACCCCAAGACAGGAATGCCCATCGGAGGAAAGGCGATGTTCCTGACCAACCTGGAAATGAAATTCCCGCTGTTTCCCATCCTCAGGGACCTTTCCGGCGCCGTCTTCTACGACATCGGCCAGGTCTTTTCCAAGAGGAAGGACTTCAGCCTGTTCAACTTCCAGGGCGCCCTCGGATTCGGTCTCCGGTACCGGACGCCGTTGGGCCCCGTCCGTTTCGATCTGGGCTGGAACCTCGACGATCCAAAGAAAAAAGGCCGGCCGCTGCTGTTCATCACGATCGGGAACATGTTCTAATCTGACTTATTCATAAAAATGCCGATGCGTTGTTTAACTCAAGCGATATCTCCGATAAACCGATTTATCATTCGGTTTCCGAAAGTTCATCTCAAAAAAAACCGGCATTTTTACCCTCCGGGCAAGCCGATCCGACCGCATCTGCCTTGTTGCGAAGGGTTCGCAGTACCGGGAGTACAGCTTCACCCTCCGCGCCTCGCATCTGCAGCCGCCTCGACTCGTGAATATACCAGGCTAATGACATGACAAAAAAAATCGGGGCGTCTTTACTGGTGCTGGTCGCGGGCCTCCTCCCGTCGGCCGGATCTCAGGTCGAGGATTGTGTCGCGGCCGTCGTCAACAAGCGGGTCATCACCCGGATCGACCTAAGGATCGCGGGCCGCTTCAGGCTCTATTCCGACGATGGGGGGGAAGAGTCCTTGGAGCGCTTGTTGGACCGGCTTGTGGAGCAGAAGCTCGTCGTCGATATTGCCCGGGAACAAGGCGTGCCTGGAGGCGAGGAGATCGCGGCGGCTGTGAACGCGCTTGCTCTGACGCTTGGGCCGGAGATTTTTCGGAAGGGGCTCGAGGAATTCGGGCTCGAGGAGGTCGACCTGAGACCCTATGTCGAAGAAAAGCTTGTCTTCCGGAAGGTCATCGCTTCCCGGTTCAGTCAGAGCGCTCCCGTCACTCTCCAGGAGATCGAAGCCTATTATCAGGACGTCTATGTTCCCGCCCGGAAGCGGGAGGGAACCGTGCCGCCCCCCATGATCCAGGTCCTGGACCGGATCGAAGCCCTTATCCAGGACGAGAAGCGGGAGGAGCAGATCGCGGCCTGGATCGGCAACCTCAAGGCCCAGGCCGACATCCGCATCAATAGGGACTGTCTGAAATAACGTTCCAGAAGAGAAGGACCGCCATGGACCATTTCGCATGCCTTTTTCCGGGCCAGGGTTCACAAACCGTCGGCATGGGGAAGGACCTCTACGATCATTCCCCTCTAGCGCGGGAGATCTTCAGCCGGGCCGACGAAGCTCTTGGCTATGCCGTTTCCAAGCTTTGCTTCGAGGGACCTGAAGAGGAACTCCGGTTGACCCGGAACACCCAGCCCGCGCTGCTCACGGTCAGCACGATCGCCTATTCCCTGCTGGGGGCCGATCCCGCGATAGCAGCCGGACACAGCCTGGGCGAATATTCGGCCTTGGTCGCGGCGGGTGTTCTCGCCTTCGAGGACGCCGTCCGGCTCGTCCACAAGCGCGGGACATACATGCAGGAGGCCGTCCCCCTGGGCGTCGGGGCGATGGCGGCCCTGTTGGGCGCCGCGTATGAAGACGTTCGCCGGAGGATCCTCGATGTTGTCTCGGGGACCGTGGAGATCGCCAATTGGAACAGCCCTGAGCAGATCGTGATCGCGGGTCACACGGAAGCGGTAGAGAAAGCCATCCGCCTGATCAAGCCGGCAAGATATGTCATGCTTCCGGTCAGCGCCCCTTTCCATACCAGCCTGATGAAACCGGCAGAGGAGAGGCTCGGGGTTGACCTGGACGGCGTCGCGTTCAAGGATCCGAAATTTCCCGTGATCACCAATGTTGACGCCCGGCCGGTCCGGACGGGCGAGGAGGCCAGGGACGCCCTTAAAAGGCAGGTCAGCCGGCCCGTGCTATGGGCGACGTCGATGGAGGCCCTCCGGGAAGCGGGGATCAAACTCTGTGTGGAGACGGGTCCCGGCAAAGTTCTCTCGGGGTTGATGAAAAGGATCAGCCGCGGCTGGCCTGAACCGCCCGCGATGGTCAATGTCGAGAACTGGGAGAGCCTGGAAAAAGCGCGCGGAGCGCTTTTAGGGGTCCTTTGAAAGGATTGCGGGTCCGAAGCGGATATAGTATTCCGCGGCCGAAGCCACGGCCGAGATGATGATGAGCCAAAGTCCCAGTTTGGAAAGCAAATAAAGTTTGCCGAGGAGATCCGGCCCGAGGATCAGCAGGCAGAGGGTGACGACCTCGAGGACCATCTTGACCTTTCCCAGCGGGGAGGCGGGGATGTTGTGTCCTCTCGATGAAGCGATGGCCCTGAAACCGGTCACCGCGATCTCTCTTCCGATGATGATAACAGCCATCCAGGCGGGAACGATCCGCCGTTCTACGAAACAGATGAGGGCGGAAGCGATCAGGAGCTTGTCGGCTATGGGGTCGAGGAGCTGGCCGAAGACCGTGATCATCTGCTTCCGTCTGGCCAGGAAACCGTCGATCATATCGGTCAGGGCCGCGAAGAGAAAGATGACGAAACCGGTGATCTCCCGTCCCCTGAAATCTGAGAGGAGGACGATGACGACGGCCGGAACGGATAGGATACGGAGGAGGGTCAGGATGTTCGGCGCGTTCAGTTTCATGAAAGTCGATTATACTATAGCGCGCCCGATTTGTTCAATCAGAACGCCGTTAAAACGCCGAAAATCATGCCGTCAAGGCGGCAAAGCGGATGGTCGAAAAGTGTCCTCCCCGGTTGGCCGGCCCAAAGACCTGCTGACATGACGACGCTGCGTCCTTGAAAAAGCCTTCGGCTATGGGTATAGTTGAACATTGTCATGACCGATAAGAACTCCTTAAGCCCGATGATGGAGCAGTACTTCCGGATCAAAAGGGAGCATCCGGACGCCCTCCTGTTCTTTCGCCTGGGCGATTTTTATGAGATGTTCTATGAGGACGCCAAGACGGCGTCTCCGGTCCTTGAGATCGCCCTGACTTCGCGTCAGAAGGTCCCTATGTGCGGCGTCCCCTACCATGCCGTCAACTCCTACCTGGCCAAGCTCCTACGCCGCGGTTTCAAGGTCGCCGTATGCGAGCAAATGGAAGACCCGCGGGCGGCGCGCGGCGTCGTCCGTCGTGAGGTCATCAAGGTCCTGACGCCGGGGACGGCTGTTGAGATCGAGAACGGCGAGGCCCGGGAGAACGTCTATATCGCCAGCGTCCTCTTCAGGGAAAATGGATGGGGGCTGGCCTTCGTCGATCTAGTTTCAGGAGAGGTCCGGACGCTCCAAGGTCGGCCCGAGGACAAGCGGACAGCCTCCGACGAACTTTTCAAGACCTCTCCCCGTGAGATTCTTTTTCCCGAGGGGGAGGAAGAAGCCGTTTTCCAGGTCCTCCGTCCACAAGGGGCCTTTGCCGTTCCCACGAGCGCCGTGGAAGCGTGGGCCTTCGACCTATCCCAAGCGCGTCAACTGCTCGAGGAGCACTTTCGAGTAAGATCTCTGGCTGGCTTCGGCCTGGATGGAATGGACCTGGCGATCTCCGCGGCCGGAGCGCTTCTCCACTATGTCCGGAAGGTCAGGAAGGACTCCGTCAGCCTCATTCATAGGATCCGCTTCGTTCATTCCGGTGACCATCTCGTGATGGACGCGGCGACGGTGAGGAATCTGGAGCTCGTCCGGAATATCCGAGACGGCCGGCAGAAGGACACGCTTCTCGAGGTCATGGACCTGACCATGACTTCCATGGGGGGGCGGATGCTCCGCGGCTGGCTTTTAGAGCCCCTTTGCGATGCCGGAGTGATCAACGCCAGGCTAGACGCCGTTGAGGAAGCCTTGCGCTTGACCATCGAAAGGCATGAGGTCCGCGAGGAGCTCAAGGGGATCCATGACTTGGAAAGGCTGACGGGCAAGATCTCTCTCGCGGCCGCCCACCCCAGGGACTTGGTCTCCTTGAAGAAGTCCCTTGAGCCGTTACCGCGGATAAGAGAAAAGTTCAAGGGCTTTTCGGCCGGGATCTTCCGAGAGGTCCTGGAACGATGGGACGACGGCCGGGACATCGCCGGGCTCATCGACAGGACGATCCTTGACGAACCGGCCTTCCTGACCACGGAAGGCGGGATCGTCAAGGAAGGTTTCAGCGCCGATCTGGACGAGCTGAGGACGGTGTCGAGGTCAGGTAAGGCTTTCATCGCGCTCTTGGAGAAGAGGGAAAGGGAGCGAACGGGCATCTCCTCTCTCAAGGTCCGTTACAACAAGGTCTTCGGTTTCTACATCGACGTCACGAAACCCAATCTCCACCTGGTCCCGTCCGATTATATCCGCAAACAAACGCTCCTGGGCTCGGAGCGCTTTCTTACGCCTGAACTCAAGGAGCATGAAGAGAAGATCCTTCACGCTGAGGAGCGCATGGCCGAACTGGAGTCCAGAATCTTCATCGAGACCCGGGAAGCCGTGGCGCATGAGACGACGAGGCTCCAGAGGATTGCCGCGGACGTGGCCCGCTTGGACGTCCTCCTGGCGCTCGGCGAGCTGGCCTCCCGGCGAAACTATTGCCGACCGACGGTTGATGAAAGCGATACCCTCGGCATTACCGGCGGCCGGCACCCGGTCATCGAGGTCACGAGCGCCGGGACGTTCATTCCGAACGATACGCACATCGACTGCCGGGATGACCAGATCCTGATCATCACGGGGCCCAATATGGGTGGAAAATCGACGTATCTCCGGCAGGTAGCGCTCATCAGCATCATGGCTCAAATGGGGTCGTTTGTGCCGGCATCGGCCGCCTCGCTCGGCCTCGTGGACCGGATCTTTACCCGTATCGGGGCCATGGACCTCCTCAGCGCCGGCCAGTCGACGTTCATGGTCGAGATGTTGGAGACGGCGAACATCCTGAACAGTGCTACCCCGAAGAGTCTCATCCTCCTGGACGAGGTTGGACGCGGAACGAGCACATTCGACGGGTTGAGCATCGCCTGGGCCGTGGCCGAGCACCTCCACGAGAAGGAGAGCCTCAGGGCCAAGACGCTGTTCGCCACGCACTATCACGAGCTGACGGAGTTGGCCTTGACCCTCAAGCGGATCAAGAACTACCATGTCTCCGTCAAGGAATGGAAGGAGGATGTGATCTTCCTGCGGAAGATCGTTCCCGGGCCTTCTGACCAGAGCTATGGAATCCACGTGGCCAAGCTGGCGGGGATTCCTCGCGAAGTGATCGACCGGGCCAGGGAGATCCTCTTCAACCTGGAGAAACAGGAATTTGACGAATCAGGGCAGCCCCGGATGGCCTATCGCTCACCCGGCCGCGGCGACCGCTCCCAGAGGTTGCTCTTTCCCGAAGACCGGGAATTCGCGGTCCTCGAAGAGATCAAAGACAGGCTCGAGAGCTTTGACCCGGCCGCGATGACCCCCCTTGAAGCGTTGAACCTCTTGAACGAGATGAAAACCGGGTTGAAAAAGGCGGGAAGAGATTAGAGATCGTCCGATTCCCCTTTGATCTGGAAACCGTCCTCTGTCTCGTCGGCGTCTTCTTCCTCGTCTTCCGGCTCTTTGTCCTCTTCGAAGGGAGCGTCGCCGACATCCTCTTTCCTTTTCTCGAGCGCGATGTCGAATTCGTCCTTGTCCTCGAACCGTCTCAGGTAATTAGAGGCGGAGTCGCTGTAGCAGAGTTCGAGACAGTCCTCCTCAATCTCGCAAAAGACGGACATGCTGTGTCCGGTCTGGAGGTTGCCCACGGATTCGACGACTGTCGCGGCCTTTTTGACGGCGTCCAGCGTCAGCCAGCTTGAAACTTCGATCTCTTCCATATCACGCTCTCTAAGAGAATAAATATCCATTTTTCCCGAATTGTCAAGTCGACTTCTTTCTCAAACGATGACGCCGACTTTTGGCGGTACCCGGAATTCCGACTTGCGCCCGATCGGCAATTTTGGGTCGGGAGCCGAACGGAGTGTCGGCCGGCCGCGTCCTCGGGCAGGATTAGGCGATCCGGGCCGTGGACTTCAGGAACACCATCATCATCATGACGTCGAACCTGGGGAGTCAGGTCATCAAGAAACTCAACCGGGACTATGCGGCCATGGAACGGGAGGTCCGGAAGATCCTGGCCGGGGATTACAGGGAAGGAGATACGGTCACGGTCGACGTCCGCGGGAAGGACGGGTTCGTCTTCGGGAAGAAGCAGGACAACCCGCGCAAAGACGGCATTTGACAAGGCCTGCTCATATAGAGTAAACACATAGGAAATATCGATGGAGGTCCGGATGAAACAAGGAAAACAATCTTTGGCGGTGCTCCTGGCGCTGTTGGCCCTAGTCCCGCTCGCTTGGGGCAACGGCCTGAACCTCAACAGCCTCGGGACAAGGGCCCTGACCATGGGGGGAGCCTTCGTCGGGCTGGCAGATGATTTCAGCGTTGTCTTCTGGAACCCGGCGGGAGCGGCGGGTTTCAAGTCGAAATACTTCGGCTTCTACGGGACCGACCTGATCCCTACGAGTAAATACAGGCTGGACGTCCCTTTGCGGGGGAGCGGCATGACCCTTGTCAACGCCAAAACCAAGATGAGCCATTACTTGGGCGGAATGGCAGCTTATTATCATCCCGTTTCCGATAGGCTTGTCCTGGGGGTCGGCATCTATACGCCGTCCGGTCTGGGCGCTAACTGGGAGGGATCCGACTTCGCCGCGCTCACAGGGAACAAATCCTACGATTGGACCAGCAAGGTCGGGATGGTGAGCATCTCTCCGCTCATCGCTTACAAGATCAACGACATGATCTCCGTCGGCGCGACCCTCAACGTCAATTACGGCATGTTCTCCATCAAGATGCACGCCGGCGAAGCCCAGCTCCCGGTCCCGCCATATGCTCTCGACCTCGGGCAATACGAGGAGAGCATGAATGGCTGGGGTCTCGGCGCCACCTTCGGCGTTCTTATCAAGCCGTCCCAGGCCGTGAGCTTCGGGCTCACGGTTCGGACACCGAGCACGGTGAAGCTAAAGGGTGACGCCCAGATCTCGAACCTTTCGCGGCTGGGATACAGCGGAACCTCGGCCATCAAACGGGACCTCACCTTCCCCCTCTGGATTGCCGGCGGTGTCGCCGTCCGTCCGATGGACAAACTTCTTCTTACGGCTGATGTCCAATGGACGAAATGGTCCACGATCAAGACCTTGAACACGGATTTCACCGACCCGGCCTGGAAGGCCCTCATGCGGCTCAGCGGCCAGGACGTCCGGAAAATGGACTGGGCGAACAAGGCCCAACTCCGTTTTGGAGCCGAATACCTTCTGAGCGGCTCCCTCGCCCTGAGGGCGGGCTATTATTATGACCCAACCCCTTCGCCCGACACGACGATCAATGTCCTCCTCCCCAGCTATACTTTCAACAACGTGACGTTCGGCGTCGGCTATAAGATCGCGGGCCTCCAGCTGGACCTCGGGCTCGAATACCTCATGGGAAAGGAACGCAACGTTGACTACATGAAGACCGTCACGGACCCGGCTTTTGAATCGGCCATGCCCGGGACGTTCAAGATGCACCTCGTCGTGCCGAATATTTCCGTCGGTTTCAGGTTTTAAAATGAAACGATCTTATGTCATTCTAGCGGGGCTTCTGTTCGCCCTCGGCATGCCCCTCTTAGCCCAGGTCGACTATAATGAGTTCTTCCTGGACAAGGCCATGCGGATCGACCTCTACCTAACGGGGGATGCCAGGGAAGAGCTCGTCACGATCGATCACATCTACCAGGAAGGGACATGGCCGGAAACCCCGACCCGGCTCGTCGAGCCCTTTGAGAACGGCCGCTACGCCGTCAAGATCTACGACGTGGCCTCCAACCGTCTGATCTACTCCCGGGGGTTCGATAGCATGTTCGGGGAATACAAGACTACGACCCCCGCCCTCAACGGCCTGAAGAGGGTCTTCAACCGGTCGGTGCGTGTTCCTTATCCGCGCCGCCCCGTGCTTTTCGTTATCGAATCGAGGGACAGGAAAAACATCCTGCATCCGCTTTTCACCGAGACGGTTGACCCTTCCGACTACCACATCATCACGGAAACGACCTCAGGCGGGGCCATCATCTACGAAGCGTTGAAGAACGGCCCCCCCCGGAAAAGCGTAGACGTTGTCTTCGTGGCAGAAGGCTATACGGCTGAGGACAAGGACAAGTTCAGGTCCGACGTGGACCGATTCACGGGGTGGCTCTTCGAGATCGAGCCCTACAGAAGCGCCAAGGCCTTGTTCAATGTGACCGGAATCATGCGGCCCTCTCCCGAGCGGGCCATGGACGAACCCAGGCAGAGGGCTTATAAGAAAACGGGCCTTAACGCCTCCTTCAACGCTTTTGATCTCGACCGTTACATGTTGATCGAGGACGGCTGCCGGCTGCGCGAGGTCGCCGCCGAGGTCCCTTATGACGCGATCGTGGTCATGGTGAACAGCAAGAGGTACGGCGGGGGAGGGATCTACAACGACTACTGCGTCACCACCGTCGACAACGAGAGGAGCAAGGCCGTCTTCGTCCACGAGTTCGGACACTCCTTCGCCGGTCTGGCCGACGAATATTACGCCTCCGATGTCTCTTACAACGATTTCTACCCCAAGGGCGTCGAGCCCCTCGAGCCTAATATCACGGCCCTCCTTGACCCGCGGCACGTGAAGTGGGCGGACCTCCTGTCGCCCGGTATCCAGGTCCCCACGGAGTATGGGAAAGAAAGGATCGAAGCCCTTCAGGCTGAAGCCCGGAAGATCCTGCAGGAAGCGGCCCGGGACGTTGAGTCTGCCAAGGCCAAAGGGTTGAGCGAGAAGGAAATCAAGAAGGTCCAGGAAAGGTCTGCGCAGGCCGTCAAAGACATTCAGGCGAAGATCGAGGCTGTCCGGAAGGAATACGCTTCGGTCTCCGACAAGGTCGGCGTCTTCGAGGGGGCAGGCTACGCCTCCAAAGGACTCTTCAGGCCCATGATCGACTGCTTGATGATCTCGAGCCCGAAACAGGAGTTCTGTCTCGTTTGCCGGAGAGCGATCACACGCATGGTCGATTACTACACGGGGAATTGAGGCGGAAATGAAAAATGGCCAGGGGCGGAATTGAACCGTCGACGCAAGGATTTTCAGTCCTTCGCTCTACCAACTGAGCTACCTGGCCATGTCTCCCGAACGACCGCTCGGGCGCAAACAGTATAGTTATCCGCTGATCCTAAGTCAAACGTAAAATCGCCCATCCCGGCCTTGACGTATTTTCGGTCCCATGTTACGTTCAAACCGCCATGAAGATCGCGGCCTTCCTTCCCCACGTCGAGGTGTTCGGAGGCGTTCGCCGGTACCTTGAGCTTGGCAACGCGCTCGTCCGCCGGGGCCACCGCTTCGTCCTTTTCACGCCGGAAGGTGTTCCCCCGGCGTGGCTCGAGTTCTCCGGCGCCGTCAAGCCTTTTTCCGCCCTCGGGGAGGAGCCCTTCGATCTTGGACTTTGCAGCGAGTATTCCATCCTCGACGCCTTCGACCGGCTCCGGGCGGGGACCAGGTTCTTCTACTTCGTGCTGGAAGGCCACAAGATGGAAAAAGATGTCGCGCGTCGGCCCTACCGCTTCCTGGGAAATTCCGAAGGCATCTGCCGTCGCATGGAACTGAAATACGGCATCGTCTGCCACCGGGCCCCAGGGGGGATAAATCCGGAGATCTTCCACCCCGTCGTCGTCCCGGAAGCGGAGCGGCCGGCCGAAGGGGAGTTCCGTGTCCTTTGCTATGGCCGGATTTATAAACGAAGGAAGGGTGTCGGCCGCGTCATCCGGGCCGTCGAGGGCCTTTTGGAGGAATTCCCAGGAATTCGCCTCGTTTTTTTCGATTCCCTTGTCGGACGGGACAGGTGTGACCCCCGTGCCCTCATCAAGACCGGCGTCCCTCATGAGTTCCACATCGACCTCCCCCAAGGCCGGATGGCCTGGCTCTTCTCCAGATCCGACGTTTTCGTCAATGCCGAGCGGAAGGCCGGATGGTCCAATACGACCGCCGAGGCCATGGCTTGCGGTCTCCCTGTTGTCTGCACGCCGAGCGGGACACGGGATTTCGCTTTTAACGGCCGAACTGCCCTCGTCGTTCCCAGGCCGCATGCGTTCCTCCTCCGTCGCCGGATCCGGAAGCTTATCGGGGACGAGACCTTGCGCCGCCGCCTGGCCGGGCGGGGGCGGGAAAAGATCATGGAGTTCACCTGGGACTTCCTGGCGGTCCGCCTCGAGGGGATCTTCCGCAACCCCTGAAATTGCATTCGTCCACCTGTTATGGTATCCTTTCCGACGGAGGAGAGCGCTCCATGGAAGAGAAAGAGCTTAAAGAACTTCTAGCCAAGGAAAGCCTGGATTTCAGGAAAGCGTTCGAGGAGCACCAACGCTGCGAGAAGGCCCTCGAAACGCTGACGGCGAAGCCTTTCCTGACCGACGAAGAAGAGCTCGAGGAAAAGGAACTCAAGAAAAAGAAGCTCATCCTCAAAGACAGAATGTACCAGATGATGTTCGAGTACAGGAAGTCCCTCTGAATTCTTCCGGAACGAGATGACCAAAACCCGGAAATATCGATTGGCCCTCATAGGAACGGAATCGCTCCGGGTGAAGGCATGAAA
>CAZSMW010000139.1:0-5237 GCA_964607985.1 uncultured Eubacteriales bacterium | reverse complement strand
CCCCTTCCAACGGTCGCTTCGCTCCCTGCCTCCCTTTCTCGGGCGGGGCATGGACCCGCGCCCTGCGACCAAGGGGGCACACCCCCTTGGATCTCCCGACGAGCGGTTTCCCCGCGGCAAGACGCAGGGCATATTCCCGCTCGTCAACCTTAGTCCTGAGACCCAAAATTGTCGATAGGATTTTTTCTTTTTTCCCGGAATTCCAGGCTCGGAAGGGCTCGCTCCGAATCTCGGGAAAATCGACCCGGCGCTCTCCATTGGCATCACTTCGTTCGGATAGGCCGGAAAAACCGCTCGAAGAACATTGAATGAGCTCTGCTGGAGTCGCTCTTTATGACCTGTTTCAATACATTGTGAATATTTTGTTGTCATCATATTTAATGACAATTAGTTACATCATTGGATAATCCATTAATGTCCATAAATTGCACTTATTAGATAATCTTCAAAGGAAGCCCAGAATTCCCATATCATGTTTAATTATAATGTGTTAGATAGCATTTAGCGGAATGGCATTATTCTTGCTTATTATCCGAGTCTCATGAAGTCCTTCATCAAGCAAAACGACAGACAACATGCGTCTGGTCCGGAAGACGGCAACGAGGCGATGCCATGAAAAGTTACCTTGAATATTACCTTGAAACGGTGAAGGAGAACCCCGAGCTCCCGACCCTCAGGGAGCTCGAGAAGGATTATCTCGGCTTCCTCCTGGAAGCCACGAGATACAACGTCACTCATGTTTCGCGGATCCTGGCTATTTCGCGAACGGCGGTCTACCACAAGATCAGCCGCTATAGCATCTCTAAGCCTAACTGATGGATAGCTCTTCTTAGGGGTGGTCCCCGTTGATCTCCAGGCTGTCCCAATCGACAGCCAGTTCTTCACGGGATAGCCCCATGAGACCGCTCAGTCTCAGGTTGATGCCGGCCTTGGGATTCGTCTTGGTTCAGGCCATGTATTCAATGGGCTTGATCTCAATGCGTTTTCTCCTTCCGTCGGGAAAAGAAGTAGAGCGGCAGCCCCCCGAAGATGATCGCTGTCCCGGTCAGGGATTTCATTGGAGACGAGATGAAGACGTTGACAACGACCGCCGCCGAAATCAGAAAGAATGCGGCCGGGACCACGGGGTAACCCCAGACGCGGTAGGGCCTTGCGAGGTCCGGCATCCTTCGCCTGAGGACGAGCAGGGCAAGGGCCGTCAGAGCGAAGAAGATCCAATCTCCGAACGTGACATACTGCAGGAGCTGGCCGTACGTGTTGGATAGCAGGAGCAGCGACGCCCAGAACGATTGGAGGAATATCGAGGCCCCGGGTGTCTTGAAGCGGGGATGGAGGCGGGCCGCAATCGGGAGGAACGCTTTTTCCTTGGCCATCACGTAATAGACCCTGGCCCCGGTCAGGATGAAGACGTTGGTGATGCCGAACGTGGAAACGATGATGGCCAGGGAGACAAACCTCGCCCCCCAGAGCCCCAGCATGGCTTCGACGGCGTCCGAGGCCAGCTTCGTTGAGCCTTGGATGGCCGCAAACGGCAGGGCCTTGATGTAAACGATATTGGAGAGAATATAGACCGCCGCGACAAGGCCCACCCCCGAAAGGATGGCCATCGGCATGTTCCGAGAAGGATTCCTGACCTCACCTCCGACGAAGCTCAGGTTCTGCCAGCCTCCGTAAGAGAACAAGGCCGGCATGAGGGCCAGACCCATGGCGCTGAGGATCCCCAGGTTGAATCCCGAGGGGAAAAGAGGTCCCAGGGGGAAAGACGGCCCACGCCAGAAGAACCCGATGACGATCAGGGCCAGCAGGGCGGCGATCTTCAACGTCGTGAAAATGTTCTGAACCACACTGCCCGGCCTGATGCCCAGAAAGTTGATCAGGGAAAGGGACCAGATCAAGGCCGCGGCTAGGACCGTCACCCAACCGTTCGACATCGGAATAAAGATTCCGATGAACCGAGCGCAGGTATAGGACACGGCGGCGATGGCGCCCGTCTGGATGGTGGAAAAGAGCGTCCAGCCGAAAAGAAAGCCGAGCCAGGGTTTGAAGGCTTTTTCGAGATAGACGTATTGGCCCCCTGTCCGGGGAAACATAGCCCCCAATTCGGCGAAACAAAGGCCTCCCAAGAGCGCGATGACGCCTCCCGCGATCCATACGAACAGGAGCTGGGCGGAGGATTGCAGGAATTTGGCGCTTTCGGCGGGGTTCATAAAGATGCCGGAGCCGATGATGGCCCCGCTGACGATCATGCCGGCGTCAAAAAGCCCCAGTTTCCTTGTCAGTTCCGTCTCATCGCTCATGAGCCTCATTTTGACCCAGACGGCGGGACAAAATCAACAAGCATATCATCCCCTTTCTTTTTTCGGGATTTTTCATTACAATTGGCGTATCCAAGTTTGAAATTATCCGGAAAATCCTAGAGGAGGAACGATGAAAAAGACATTGATTTGGGTCCTGGCGGGATTGTTCGTCATGTCCATTCTCCCCGCCCAGGGGTTCGGCCAGACTTCAAAAGAGGTCTTGGAAAAGATGATCGATGCCCAGGGCGGACGGAAGGCCATGGAGGCCGCCAAGGACACCACCATTTCCGGGACGATGGAACTGATCCAGCAGGGCATGAACGCCACATTGACCATGTACCAAAAGGAACCCAACATGATGCGGATGGACATTGAAGTCATGGGCATGGTCATAACGCAGGCCTTTGACGGCCAGAAAGCCTAGTTCCTCAACCCGCAAACAGGCGCCACGGAAGAGATGCCCGAAAACCTCGCCAAGGAGTTCAAGCGCCAGGCCTTGGGCAATGATTCCATCCTCAACCCTGAGAAGTATGGGATCACCTACGAATTCAAAGGCAAGGAAAAGGTCGGTGACAAGGATTGCCTGCTCCTGGAACAGACAATGCCCGACGGCCACAAGAACACTTTATACGTGGATTCCACCAGCTACCTCGCCTTAAAAACCAAAACGATGACCACGAGCCAGATGGGGGGGGGAGAGGTTCTGACCGAGACCCTTTTATCCGATTACAGGAAGGAAGGAGATCTCATGGCGGCCCACTCCATGACGATCCTCCAGGACGGCGCGGAATTCGCCAGGATGACGCTCACCAAGATCACCTACAACTCCGGCCTACAGGACTCCCTGTTTCAGATGGCCAAGTAATCTTCGAATACCTGGGACGATGAAAAATGCGGTTCTCGCCGTTTTGGTCTGTTGCCTCGCCGCCTCCTGCGCCGTCAATCCGGTGACGGGGAAGAAAGAGCTGAGCCTGATCTCCGAGCAACAGGAGCTCGCCATCGGGAAGGAGACCGACGGCCAGGTCCGCGGACAATACGGGGTCTATTCCGATGACAGGATGACGGGCTACATGACGACATCAGGGAAGGTCCTCGCCGAGCATTCCCACAGGCCCAATCTCGTCTATCATTTCGCGGTCCTCGACAGCCCGGTCATCAACGCCTTCGCCGTCCCCGGCGGCTACGTTTATCTTACGCGCGGTATCCTAGCCCTGATGAACTCCGAGGCCGAGATGGCCGTCGTCCTGAGCCACGAGATCGGCCATGTCAACGCCCGGCACAGTATGAAGAAGATGAGCCAGATGATCCTATTCCAGGCCGGCCTGGCCATCGGCAGCGCCATCAGCGACACGTTCGCCAAGATCTCCGGCATCGCCGGGATCGGCGTCTCTCTCCTTTTCCTGAAGTTCAGCCGTGACGACGAGCGCGAGGCCGACGCTCTCGGCGTGGCCTACGCCCGAAGTGCGGGCTACGACCCCTCCCGCATGGTCGATTTCTTCAATTCCCTCGAGAGAATGGGCGATCTCTCCGGAAAAAATACTCTCCCCGGATTCCTTTCGACCCATCCTTTGACCAAGGAAAGGATCAGCAATGTCCGGGCCCTCCTTCAGGCCTCGGACGACAAGCTTATCGTCCGGGACGAAGAATACTCCCGCAGGATCGAAGGCCTCATCTACGGGGACGACCCCCGTCAGGGCTTTGTCGAAGGCAACGTTTTTTATCACCCCCAACTCAGAGTCACTTATGGATTTCCTGACGGCTGGAAGGTCCGGAACGCGCCGGCCCAGGTCACGATCCTCTCCCCGGATGATGAAGCGGCCATCGTCCTCCAGGCCGAGAAAAGCCCTGACAGCTTGGCTTCCTACGCGAAGAAGAAAGCGGCGTCCCTCGACGGCGGACAGTTCGTGAACGAGCAAAGCGTCAATATCAACGGCCTTTCCTGTGTCCACCAAGTCTTTGATGTCGTGAAGCCCGAGAAGGAGACACTGCGCGTCCAGTTCTCGTTCATCCGGAAAGGTGAACAGATCTACACTTTCTCGGCGCTCAGCAAGGCGATTAACTTCAAGCACCACGCGCCCGAATTCGATCGGATCGTGGGTTCCTTCCAGGAACTTAAGGATCCTGCCCACCTTAATAAACAACCCCGGCGCCTGAAACTGGTCAGGGCCGACGGTACGCAGAACCTCCGGGAGCTCTTTGAAAGAGCGGGGATGAAAAAGGACCTATGGCCCAGCTTTGCCGTGATGAACGGTTTCGGGCAGGAAGCCGTCCCCCCGAAGGGCCGGCTCATCAAGACGGTCCAGTGAGCCGCCTGCCGATCAAATTTCGGCTTCCCGGATGACGTCGTAGGCCAGGCGCAGGGCCCGAAGCCCTTCCGCGCCGGTGACCTTGGTGTTCTTCCCGGCCTCGATGCATTCCAGAAAGTTCTTCAGTTCCTTCTTGAGCGGCTCTTCCTTCTGGATCTTCAAGGTCTTGATGTCCGTCTGCCGGCCGTCCAGTGGGAAGATCTTGACCTCCTGGTCGATGTAATCGATGGAATAATACGAGGTCGGCTCAAAGATCCGAAGCTTCCTGACCTTGCCCTGGTGGACACGGCTGGCCGTAAGTGTCGCCACGCATCCCGACTTGAACTCCAGCCTGGCGTTGGCGATGTCGGTCTTTTCGGAAACCACGTGGATCCCCGAGGATTTGATGGCGACGACCTCATCCTTGATCAAGGCCAGGATGATATCCAGGTCGTGGATCATGAGGTCCAGGACGACGTCGATGTCGAGGGAGCGGGCCGAGAACGACCCCAGCCGCTGGACCTCGATGAACTTCGGCTCTGAGATCAAGTTCTCGACGGCCTCCACGGCGGGATTGAAACGCTCGAGATGGCCGACTTGGAAGATCAGATTGTTCTTTGCGGCGGTCTCAACGAGCTGATCCCCCTGCTCGACG
>CAZSMW010000138.1:0-3327 GCA_964607985.1 uncultured Eubacteriales bacterium | reverse complement strand
CCGAACGGAGGATGCCATGGCCGAAATAATTGCGATCCAAGACCAAGTTGCAACGAAGAGATTGTTTTTCGACGATGCTTATCTTACGGAATTCGATGCCTTGGTCGTCGGACGAACGGTATTCGAGGGTAAACCTGCGGTCATCCTTGACCAAACGGCTTTTTATCCCGAGGCCGGGGGCCAGTCCTGCGATAGGGGGACGATCGATGGAGTCGCGGTGCTCCAGGTTGTTGAAGATGGGGACACGGTCGTCCACGTTCTCGAGAGAGCGATCGAGGCGAACATGGTTCATGGGAAGATCGATGGACCGCGGCGATTCGATCGGATGCAGCAGCACTCCGGCCAGCACATCCTTTCGCAGGCCTTTTACGAGGTCGTAAAGGGTGCGACGATGTCCTTTCACATCGGCGACGAAGTCTCCACGCTCGAGATTGGGATCCCCAAGATCTCCGACGCGGGCCTGGACCTTGTTGAAGTCCGGGCCAACGCCGTTGTCTTCGAGGACCGGGAGATCAAGACCTATTTCGTCCCGGAGGACAGGATCGGGACAATCCCGCTCCGTAAACCGCCGAAGAAGGAAGGACCGATCAGGGTCGTCGAGGTCTCCGGGTTCGACTATTCGGCTTGCGGCGGCACCCATTGCCGCAGGGCCGGCGAGATCGGTTTGATCAAGGTCGTGAAAGCGGACAGGATCCGGAACAATCTTCGCTTCGAGTTCGTCTGCGGGGGACGGGCCCTCCGGGACTACCAGGAAAAGAACAGGACCGTCCGGAAGGCCGCCGCGTTCTTCTCGGTTGCTGATAGCGATGTGGCGGCCTCAATCGCAAAATCTCTGGCCGAGATCAAGGCCTTAAAAAAAAAGGCGAGGAAACTCGAGGAAAGGGTCGCTTCCTACGAGGCCCGGGAGCTTATCCACGCCGCCCAGGGCAAGGTCATTCAGGCGGTCTTCGAGGACAAGAGCCCGGAGGAGGCCCGTTTTCTGGCCGTCCAGGTCATCCATAATGCCGAACGGATCGTCCTCTTCGGCTCTCACGGCGAGACCCAGAGCCACCTCATCTTGGCGGCGGCGGAAGGGCTCGGACTCGACGTCCGGACGCTCATCCCCGTCGTCTCGGCCGTGGTCCAGGTCAGGGGAGGGGGAAGCCCGTCCCTGGTTGAGCTGGTCACGACGGAAAAGGACAAGCTCGGTCCGGCGCTCGAGGCCGCAAGAAAATTCTTGGAATAACGCTCAATCCCGATATTCAACGATGTTGCGCTAGACTTTGAGCGTCGGCGTGACCTCTCCGGCATCGATTTTGAAATCCCTGTTTAATATAAACGAAATAATTCATGCTATATCCTGCTTTGAGCGGCACTGAATGCCGCCCTCGAGCCCCCGTAGCGGAGGGGGGCCCGTCGGCTTATCCGACGGGGGGAACCGACGGGACTGGTTCCCCGGGGTCCGGGGGCAGAGGGTGGCTTCAGGCCGCATTCACATTGTAACTTTATTTATTGCGTTCACATTAGGTGGGGCAGAGGCGGAGGAAAAGTCGGCTGAGTGTCGTGCCTGAATCCGTCATGAAAGTCCTATTCATATCTCAACGAAACGATGGGATCCATCTTGGCGGCCTTTTGGGCCGGGAAGATGCCGAAGAAGAGCCCGATGGACACTGAGACGGCGAATCCCGCGATGACGGACCACGGGGTGACCGCGGCCGGAAGCGGGGTCGCAGCCTTGACGACGACGGCGATCAGGAAGCCGGCCAAGATGCCGATGATCCCGCCCGCGCCGGTTAAGACGACCGCCTCGATGAGGAATTGCCTGAGGATGTCCCTGGCCTTCGCCCCGAGGGCCTTCCGGATCCCGATCTCGCGCGTCCGCTCCTTGACGGAAACGAGCATGATGTTCATGACCCCGATCCCGCCGACCATGAGCCCGATGGACGAGATGACGATCATGACCAGGAAGGCTGCACCGGTCAGCTGGTTGTAGAGCTCGAGCATGGTCTCCTGGGTGAAGATGGAGAAATCGTTGGGCTTGCCGTAGGCGACCTTCCTCCGCTGGCGCAAAAAGTTCGTGATCTGCTGGATGGTCTCCTCCATCTTGCCGTGCTCCTTCGGTGTCGCGCCGATCTCGATGGAGTCCTTTTCGTAGGAGAAATACTTCATCAGCGTCGTGACGGGGATGCCGACGAAGTTGTCGCGACTCTGGCCGAACACCTGCCCACGCTTGCTCAGGACGCCGACGACCGTGAATTTCTCGGCCCCGACTCGGATCTCCTTGCCGAGGGCGCTCGTGTGGGGGAAGAGGATCTCGGCGAGCTCGAATCCCAGGACGCAGGACCGGCTGCTATGGCTGATTTCCGATTCGGTAAGGAATCGGCCCTCCTTGGGGAGATAGAGGGCGTAGACGATGGGGAACTTCTCGTTGATTCCGAGGACCATGGAGCTGTCGCTCTTAATATTCTGGTATTTGATGTCGATCTGTTCGAAAAAGCTGGCGACGAGGGTGACCGCAACGCCCTTGACCAACGGGCAGCCCTTTTCGATGGCCTTGGCGTCCTCGTAGGTCAGGTCCTTCCTCTGCCTCTCCTCCTCGGAACGCTCGCCCATCTGGACGCGATCGTACTTGCGAATAAGGATAAGGTCCGAGCCGGTGGACTCCAGCTCCTTGCGGAAGGACGAGTTGAGGCCCTGGATGACGGAAACCATGCCGATGACGGTCATGACGCCGATGACGATGCCGAGAACGGTCAGGAAGGAGCGGAGCTTGTGTATCTTGATCGAGTCGATCGACATGCCGAAGATCTCCCGGAGGATGCCGATCCGGATCATTGTTCCGTCCTCAAAGCTTCGATGGGGTCGAGCTTGGCGGCGCGGTTGGCCGGGTAGAGGCCGAAGAAGAGGCCGATCGACGTGGACATGACGATGGCTAGAACCACCGACCCCGGTTCTACCCTCGAGGGCATGGCTGTCGCCGCCGTGATGATCCTGGCGACCGCCACCCCCAGGACGATCCCTATCACCCCTCCCCAGGCGGACATGAAGGCCGATTCGAGAAGGAACTGAAAGAGGATGTCCTTGCGCCTGGCCCCCACGGCCATCCGGATCCCGATCTCCTTGGTCCGCTCGGTTACCGAGACCAGCATGATGTTCATAATGACGATGCCGCCCACGACGAGGGCGATGGACGAGATGGCGATCATCGCGAAATAGATGCCCGAGGTGGCCGTCCTGTAGAACTGGATGAAGGTCTCGGAGGTCTGGAATGAGAAGTCGTCCGGGTCCTTATAGGCCCGTTTCCGCCACGAGCGGAGGATCGTCCGGACCTCTTCCTGGGCCCGGGCC
>CAZSMW010000137.1:0-7002 GCA_964607985.1 uncultured Eubacteriales bacterium | reverse complement strand
ATACTCTATATTCAAGAGTTTTGTCAAATCGGGATTGTCCAGGGACAGAGGTATACTCTAATTATGCTTACAGCCCCGAGCTAGGAGGGTGTCAGACTCAGGGAGATTCTTTGGAAGAAATCATCGCGAACATGAAAGAAGCCATAAAACAAGCCATAAAGCTTTATATCGAGACTTTGACCGAGCCGGCTTTCGGCTTCTCAGAAGCAAAGGCAGCCATCGGATATACATCAGGGCCGAAACAAGAATCATTATTCCATTCCATCCGGGAAAAACAGTGCATCCAAAAATCGTCAAACAAGTCCATAGGGTTGTAGAAACGAACGGCAAATAAGACAAGGAGACTTTGAACGTCTTCTTCTGTTTGGCGAGCTCTAAACTGGGCGTCAATGCAATCGCGGCCCTATCCAGTATGTGTTTATTGCCACGCCACCTGAGGACGTTCTAAGTCTACTCTTAAGCAGACTGCTCATAAGTAGACAAAAAATGCCCGGGGGAAATAGGGGATATATCAACAACCTTCAGCGGCTTAAAGACGAGAATTTACTTTTTCCGCCCTCCTAACCATGTCGATAATATATCGCCGGCCGTGCGGCGATGTCAATCGCCGCAATAAGCGGCGGCGGAAGAGCATGTTGGGCAAAAAACCCTCTCGCACCGGCTAAAAGACGATAGACTTTCCCTTCCGGTGAAAATAAGATGATCAAAAATATTCCCCGCTCTCCTCGGCCGCCATCAGGGCGACCTCGGTAACAACATAGGAGTAATAGCGGACCATGACCTGGTCTTTATCGGGGATATGGGATGTCACACGGGCGAGATCAAAGCGCTTGGCGAATTACGGAAACAGATCGGGACGCAGAAGGAAACCGCGCCCTCCTATTTCCAGGGATAGAGCAAGTAGAGGTGGGCCAGGCGCCCCGTTTCCCCGATGAAGAGGGTCCCGTCGGGTCCTGCGACCATGGACTCGGCCTCGTAGGCCAGCCAGGCGTAGTAGGGCGTCCGGTTGACGTGGAGCATGCCGCCGCTCTCGAACGAGCCCGCCTCGGTTCGGTAGACGAAGACGCGGGCGGAGCCGCCCGGCTCGCCGCCGACGCCCCACAGGTCGCCGTCCTGGCTGAAGGCCAGACCACGGATCCGCTGCTGCCAGATGGGCTTCCCCAGGTTCTGGATCTTCATCGTCTCGGGGTCAAAGCGGAAGACGAAGCCGTCTGAAGTCCCGCCGTAGATCGTTCCGTCCCGATTCAGGACCAGGGCGTCGACGATGGCCTTGTATTCCCGTCCCATCTCGCAGGGGATGCGGCGGTCCGGATGCCGGGTGAGATCTCCGGTTCCGGGCCAATAGTCGAACAGCGCGCCATAGTCTCCCGTCCCCCAGACCCGGCCCTTCGCATCGAGCACGAGCGCCCGCGGGATGCTGCGGAAAGGTTCCTCGCTAAGAGGGGGGCCGCAGATCGGGCCTTTGTCCACGGTCTTTCCGGTCTTGAGGTCCACGACGAAGAAATGCCCCCCGGGGAAGGTCACGCCGTAGAGAACCCCGTTCCCGTAGATCAGCGAAACGACGCTTTCGCCGGGGACGGCGACACCGAGGTCCAGGGCGAAGGGGAGAGGCCGGGACGGATCGGGCGTCTGCATCCGATTGCGGCTCTGGAGCTCTTTCCCCGGCTCGAACCGGTAGATATGTCCGCCCTCATAACCTTTGTAGCGCAGCAGGACGTCCTTTCCCCGTTCGTCGATCCGGCCCTGGTTGAAGAGCGATGTCCCGATGTAGATCGATCCGTCGGGCGCCGCGGCCAGGGCGTGGAAAATGCTCTCCCGGCCGGGCAGGTAGCCCAACGGGAAAACGTGGCCCCATTTCGGATCGAGGACAAAGAGGTGGGCCCGTTTTCCGGAGGTCCCTCCGTAGAGGCAGCCGTCGGCGCCGAAGACCAGGGAGGTGATCGCGCATTCGCCGGGCGGGATCACGTCCAGGGGAGGCCGGCCGAGGACACGCAGGTCCAGCCGCAGCGGATTGGCCGAGTACATCGTCGTTTCCTGGGCCGCCAGGCCAGGGACGAGGGTCAGGAGGACTATCGCCAGGCTGATGCTTGTTCTCTTGCTCATGGCCGTCCTCCTCTTCAGCTGTTCTTCGCGGGCCGATAGATCAGGAGCCTCAGTGTGTACGTCCGGCCTTCGTGCATCTGCTTCTTGCTGTCCGTGTCCTTCTCGAGGACGAGATCGGCCGGCAGGCCGGAGATCGTCCGGCCCTTTCCCTCCGGCTCCAGGACGTGGGCGACGAAGTAGATGGTCCCGTCCGGCGCGGCGCCGGCGGCGTTGGGATGGACCGCCGTCAGGCCGCCCTCCACCTGGATCAACCCCTTGTCCTCCCGTCGGCCGGTGTTAAGGTCGTAGGTCACGAGCGCGGCGGCCATTCCGCCTCCCCAGTAGGGGGTGACGTCCTCGTTCCCCGCGGCCGAGTTGCAGGCGTAGTAGACGACGTTGTCCGGTCCCCGGCAGAAGGAGATCATGGCGTAGGGGACGTCGCGCTTCCCGACGTACCGGTCGGCCGTGATCTGGCCGAGGAGCTTCATCTCACCTTCGAGGCCTTTGTGCGGGTCGTATTCGACCAGATAGGAACTTCCCGTCTCCAGAAAGTAGATCTTCGTGTGGTCGGGCGAGCCGGCGACGGCGGTGAAAGTCTGCTCGGTCTCCCAATATGCCCGGTGGATGGGGACTCCGACCTCGCGTTGGGGGAGCTGGACCTGAAGGTTCTCGAGGGCGTCCTTCTCCGGGTCGAAGCGGTAGAGCTTCCCCCGGCCCCAGCAGCCATAGACCCGGCCGAGGTCGTCCAGGGCCAGGGTCCGGCCGACGGCGTCCCAGTTCTGGACCTGGCCCATATCGGTCGTCTTCCCGGTCTTAAGGTCAAAATAAAGGAAATGGGCCTGGGGATAGGTCACGGCGTAGAGCCGGCCCCGCTTCGGGTCCATGGTCATGGTGAGCAGCCCGTTCCCTTTGAGGGCGATCCCCAGGTCGGTCACGACGTCGGTCATGGGGTCGTAGACCATCCAGTGGCCGCCGGGGTAGGCGTCGGGGCTGGGGAACGTAGCGAACCCGTAGAAGGCCGAGAGGTGGGTCCCGAAGTAGATCTTCCCGTCGGGACCCTCGCAGATCTGGGAGTGGACCTTGGCCTGGGGCTCGACGGCCAAATTGGTTTGGCCGGCGATGCGGTTCATGTCGCCCAGGATCTTCATCGTGTCGGTCTTGGGATCGTAGACCGCGACCGAGGCCCCGCCGCCGTGGTAGTTCAGCCCGACGTATACCCGGCCGTCCGAGGCGGCCAGGCAGGCCGTGTAGTTCGAGTCCCAGACGATGGGGTTCGGGAAGGTCCGGGACTCGAGCCGGACGATCTTCGGCTCCGCTCCCGGGAACGCCGGACCGGCCAGGAGCAGAAGGAGCCCTATCCGCCGGAGGATCGATTGAAAGTCCATGGTCCTTGTCCTCCCTTCCTAACCATGCCGGAAATGTATCGCAGACTGTGCGGAGATGTCAATGACCCGTGGGGCTGAATCCCGACGCGTTGGGCCCAACCCAGCCACCTTGTGGAAACCGACTTGACTTTATCCGGCATCACCGCGGCTAGGTCATGCATTCCCGTGAGGAGGTGAACGTGCAGGCCTGACGGGGGCCGTGGCAAAATCATGGAGCGCCTTTGACCTTCAACGTGTACTGGCTCGAGAGTGCGTCCAGCATCAGGGTCAGGACGGTGCAGGTCATGCCGTTATAGGGAACCCCCAGCGGTTTGCCGGTCATCGAATCGTAATGCTCGTTGATGCCGTTTTTGAGGGCGTTGGCCACGGTCTTGTCGGCAATATTCGCGGCGATCCGGCGGTAGCCATAATTAGCGAAACCGCTCGCCACCTGGTAATTCGGGGCGGGCCAGACATCGCCGCGCCAATATTTGTTTGATATCCAGCGCTTGTCATTCCGATCCACGGTCGGGATCGGAAGAGGGGTCTGCCAGTGGTCGGTCATGAATGCTTCTGCCATGCGTTTGGCCATAGCACGGGTTGGAACCTCTGCCATCAATGGCATCCAGCTTCCTATGGTCGCCACCTTAATCTTCTCAAGCGTATCCCGTTTCACCGCCAGGAACGTCCCGCTCTCCACGTCCCACATATGCTTGCGGACAGCCTCGACCGATTTCGTGATACGCCGTTGGCGTCGCTCGGCCATGTCTGTATCGCCCAGGGCTTCCGCCAGGCGGACCAGACTGCGCTCGGAACTAATCAGATAACCCGTGATCCCCGGCAGACAGATGTCGCCATACCAATTGCCTTCACCGGCGCCTTTGCGTACCGGGTGCGGAGTGAGCTTGAGATCATCGAGGTTGCACTCGAAATCGAAGGTTTCGTAACGGGCATGCTGAGTATTTCCGCTGTATGCCCCTACTGCAACCAGGCCGACATTGGCCACGTCCCGTTCGCGCCAGTACCATTCATGAAACTTTTCCAATGGCCCGAGGCTCTGCCGGAGGAGTTCTTTGTCCGAGTTGCGTTTGAATACCCGCTCCAACCCCCAACCGAGAATGGGAATTTGCGAATAGGCCGGATAATCGTTCCAAGTTTGAGTATTTGTTGGTTCGATCATGCAGGCAATCATGTTGTGCGCATAATCGGGGCGCTTTTCGTTCCAGCGTTCCTGAAAATCCCAATAGTTCCGGAATATCTCCCGGATAAGCTCTTTCTTTTCCGGCAGGATCGCCAGAAGGTCCACCTCAAACATGGCATCCCATATCCACTGACCGTAAAATTCATCGCCTGTTCCGGCCTGCAGCCAGGGATGCTTCAGTGTGCCCTCTGGTGGCCTGATTTTGTCTATTACACACTGACGAAATATATCCTCAGCCAGCCGAATAAGATCAGGGTTGTTTGATTCAAAAAGTGAATCGGAAATATTGGATTGTACTCTGTCTGAGGCAAGTCCTATCTCGGGCCAATGCGACATCAACAGTCCTCCTAGAGCTCCCTCTAGGCTTCTGACCATAAACTTTCTTCGATTCATAGGTTTCCCTTTCGTAACGACTCAGGCGGCCATCACCATGATGCCATCAAAACACGGCAAGATTCTACCCCTCCCCCGCGCAAGACAAGCAAAATAAAGTTTCCGTATGAACCATGCCAAGCGTCATCATGGGATAAGGCTGAAAATCGAGTGCCCGGGACCTGTCTTTTCTTGATCCGGAGAATGCCCTCCTTACTGTCGATGTCCATTTAGCAGCTACCTTGAGCCGCCTCCGACGTTGTTTTGAACCTCCAAATCGACGTCGTAATAGATCGCGGACATCGGCCGGCCTGAAACCGGTTCCGTATTGTCGACCCTCACGACGGCATGATAAAAACCTTTCTTCAAACCCACCGTAGAGATCCTGTTGGTGAGGGTTTGGCTCTTGCCGTTCCCGGCTATGGTCACGGAAAGCCAGCCCGGAAGCCCTTCCCGGACTTTCCAAAACGGCAGTTCCGCGCTCCCCTGGTTCCTGATCGTCACTGCCGCCGAGAGCGTTTGTGCGGCCGTGTCGGTCGCGCGCAGCGATACAACGTATGTATCGGCGACGATGATGGGGGGCAGTAGAAAGTCTTTGGTTTTGGAGATGCGGAGCATGGCCACATCATTCGGAAGAACAGTGACGGAAATCGCGCCGGCGTGGGGACCGGTTGTCTCATGCGTCCACAGATCACGCACGTATAAGCCCGCCGTTTCGTCAATCCCGAGATCAGGCCACGGGACGCGAACGTCCGCCGGCGAAGATTGCTGATTGTAGACAAGCACGGCTTGGCTTCCATCGAACAGTCGCTTGCCGGCCCAGATGCTGACTTGGCCTTCCCTGCGGATAACGTGTCCTTGGATGCCCAATGGATCCTGGTTGACGCCGATCGCTTCCCGGTTGGTTAGGATTTGGATCGTCGACTTCGACATGTTTCGCAGGTCGTTCCCGGCCATGAGCGGGGAGGCCATCATGCACCACAGGCTGAAGAAACTCCGATTCTGGGCTTCGCTCAGCCCCGGCATCCCGACGATCATCATGTCCGGATCATTCCAGTGACCGGGACCGGCCCATTCGAATAATGTCTCGTTGTCGAAGACTATTTTCATCGCGCTTTCCCAGTCCGCGAGGCCCGGTCCGCAGATATCGCCGGTCGTTCGCCAAAGATGGCCAACGGCGGCGGCCCACTTCCATGGGGATCCCTCGCCCCATGTGCAGAGGCTGTGGACGATTGGACGCCCGGCGGCGAGCTGGGCGTCATGCAATAGGGTGTAGGCCTTGACGAGATCCTGACCTTCGGTATGACACCAGTCGATTTTGACATAATCGCAACGCCAGTCGGCAAACCGACGCATGTCTTCAAACTCATGGCCTTTTGTGCCCGGCATGGCCCTGCTGCAGGTGTGAGTCCCGGCATCCGTATAGAGCGCGTATTTCAGGCCTCTCTTGTGGATATAGTCGCCGAGCCCGCGCAGCCCGCTGGGATATCGTTCGAGGTTTGTGGTCAGCTTGCCGTCGCTCGCGCGGAGGAAACAGATCCCCTCGTCAGGGCCCACATATGAGAAGCCGGCCTCCCGCATGCCGCTCGCGACAAGCGCGTCGACGATTTCTTTAATCAACTTCTCGTTCTGCGGTTCTTGGCCGAAAATATTCCATGGATACCACCCCATGGGCGGCGTTAGGACCAGTCCGTCGTCCAGGGCATGAACATTCGGGGGAGTCCCTTCGGTCCACGTGAATGTGGAGCCATAGACAAAGGCCATCCATATGCCCAGCATCATCATCGCCGCTCTTCTCATCGTTTTCCTCCTAAATTCATTCTATTGACCCACAATAGCCTATTGAGGAATGATCCTGACGTTCATTTGTGAATTCTTGGTTATCGTCAAAAATACAACTAAGTCAGTTCCTTCCAGTTCATGGTTTATTCCAATCCTGCAATCCTTAAGCTCCTGACCGTCCACCAGCACCTTGGCCCCATC
>CAZSMW010000136.1:0-4156 GCA_964607985.1 uncultured Eubacteriales bacterium | reverse complement strand
AGGGAAGAGGGAGGTTGGGAAGGTCCTGGTACTCCCCGCCTTCTTTAAACCTCTATCTCTCCGTCATTCTCCGCCCGAAGATCCCTCCCCATCAGGCATCTCTCCTCACCCTGATGGCGGCGGTCGCGACGGCAGATGCCGTTCAGGAGATTTCCGGTCTCCTTCCTTTGATCAAATGGCCCAATGATATTCTCCTCGGAGGTCGAAAGGTGGCCGGGCTTCTCAATGAGATTCATTCCGGGATGGATCGAGTCCATTTTGTGATCTTAGGCATCGGCGTCAACCTCAATATGGACGGGAAGTTGTTTTCCAAAGAGATTCGAAAAGTCGCGACCTCCTTAAAGAAGGAGATGGGAAGGGCCGTTTCGCGAAAAGCTTTCCTTCAGGTTCTGTTGCAAAAACTGGAAGTCTGGTATGAAATTTTTTTGAAAGAGGGCGCTCTCCCTGTTCTGAAGGCGTGGAGAGACCGGGCCCAAATTAAAGGGAGGCCGGTCAGAGTGACTTCTTCCGGAGAGACATTGACCGGCATTGCGGTTGATATCGACTCGGACGGGAATCTGATTTTAAAGACGGAGGACGGACAACAAAAAAGAATCGTGACCGGGGATGTCGAATATGACCCAAAGTAGAATTGCTCTTCATCGCCCAGCTCTCCTTCCCTTCGGGATAATAAAGAGTCCAGGCGATGCTAAATCAGTTCGCGATGTGCTTGCGGAAGTAATGTCCGGATTTTTTCTTGACGGTAGATTCCTTCCTGATACAATGGGTTGTCCGGAAGAAGATTCGAAGAGGCGAACATGACCAGTTCTATTGGAAAGAAGCAGATGCTCTTTCCGGCCGCACTTTTTTGGGGCGCGCTGTGGGGCCTGGCCGAGGCCACGGCCGGTCATCTCCTCCACCTCATGCGCGTTCCGGGGCTGGCCGGGTTCATCATGTTTCCCTTCGGGCTCCTCCTGATGTCCCGGGCCTTCAGGCAAAGCGGGAAGGCGGGCACGATCTTCTTGACCGCCGCTGTCGCGACCGGACTGAAGCTCTTCGATCTCCTTCTCCCCGGTACGGATCCCATGGCGGCCTTGCGTCCCGCCCTGGCGATCCTCTGCGAGGGCTTGGCCGTCACGGCCCTCTACGCGATCGCCCGCACTCTCCTCGTGACACGGGACCCGGCCCGGCCGGAAGGATGGCCCCTGCCCTTCGGCTTTAGAGATTGAGGGATGGGCCTGCCTGATCCCGGCCGGGACCTGAATGAACGGATGGTTCGTGCGGGCTGCCCCTCCCACAATTGCGGCGGCCGGTGCCTGCTCCGTGTTTACGTGAAGGACGGCGTCATCACCCGCATCGAGGGCGACGACCGTCCCGGCGATACTCTCGAGGACCCTCAGCTCAGGGCCTGTGTCCGCGGCCGGGGCTATCGCCACCGCCAGTACCACCCCGACCGTCTCAAGTTCCCGATGAAACGCGTGGGGAAGAGGGGAGAGGGGAAGTTCGCGCGCATTTCCTGGGACGAGGCCGTGGAACGGGTCGCCGGGGAAATGTCCCGGGTCAAGGGAAAGTACGGCAACTCCGCGATGTTCGTTCCCTATGGCACGGGCGGCTACAGCCAGATCACGGGCCGCCAGACTGCCCAGCGGCTGATGAACCTCTTCGGCGGCTCCCTGGGCTTTTACAATAGCTACTCGTGGGCTGCGATCTCGGCCGCGACGCCGACAGTTTATGGGACCGCGGTGACCGGGAACCAGCGCCAGGACTGGCTCAACTCGAAGTACATCCTGATGTGGAGTTGGAACCCGGCCGAAGCCCGTGACGGGACGAACAGCGAATATTTTATCCGGATGGCCCGGGAGCGCGGCGCCCGCACGGTCTGTGTCGACCCGAGGATGTCCCCGAGCGCGGTTTCCCTGGCCGACGAATGGGTGCCCATCCGCCCCGGCACCGACGCGGCCATGATGTCGGCCATGGCTCATGTCATGGTCACGGAGGACCTCTACGACCGGGAGTTCGTCCGGACCCATTGCGTCGGCTTCGATGAAATGCAGATGCCCCCCGGTTGTGAAGGCGAGGAGAGCTACCGGGACTACATTTTGGGGACGCGTGATGGCGTGCCCAAGACGCCGGAATGGGCCGAACGGATCACGGGCGTTTCCCGGACGACGATCGCCCGAATCGCACGGGAATACGCCTTGACAAAGCCCGCGGTCCTTTACCAAGGCTACGGGATGCAGCGCCGGGCCTACGGCGAACAGGTCGTCCGGGCCGGCTGCGTCCTGGCCGCGATCACCGGGAATGTCGGGGTTCCGGGAGGCTGGGCGGGGGGCATCGCCCTCCAGGCGCCGGACGGCGGGCCTTTATGGATCGTTTTCCCCACGGGATATAATCCCGTCAAAGCCTCGATCCCGAGCTTCCTCTGGTCCGAGGCCGTCCTGCGCGGCAAGGGAATGGGGCCCGAGGACGGCGTCGTCGGTGTCGACCGGCTTGATAACGACATCAAGCTCATCTACGCCGTCGCTTCCAATTGCCTCGTCAACCAGCACGCCAACATCAACCGGACGGCCGGGATCCTCCGGGATGAAGAACGCCTCGAGTTCCTTGTCGTCCAGGACAACTTCCTGACGCCGACCGGCCGCTTCGCGGACATCCTCCTTCCCGCCTGCACGCAGTTCGAGACCTGGGGGGTCGAGGACGGCTGGAAATATGGCGACGAGGTCCTCCTCATGCCGAAGATCGTCGAGCCGCCTTTCGAGACGAAGAGCGATTACGCCATCTGCGCGGAGATCGCCCGGAAACTGGGGATCGGCGAGGCGTATACCAAGGGCCGGGACGAGCGCGGTTGGGTGGAATGGGCCCTCGAACGTTACAGGAAGACGCGGTTCCCGGGGCTGCCGTCGCTCGACGAGTTCGAGCGGTCCAATGCCGGCGTCTATTCCGTTCCGGTGACGAAGCCGGCCGTTGCCTTCGAGGATTTTCGGAGGGACCCCGGGAATCATCCGCTGCCGACACCTTCGGGCAGGATCGAGATTTTCTCCAAAAAACTCTTCGACCTGAAAAAGCCGGCCACCATCCCGGCCGTGCCGAAGTATATCCAGGAGTGGGAAAGTCCGTTCGGGCCGGAGGCGGCGAAGTATCCCCTCCAGGCCGTCGGCCATCATGGCCTGGCCCGCGTTCATTCCACCTTCGATAACGTGGACTGGCTCAACGAGGCCTTCCCCCAGCGGCTTTTCATAAACCCACTGGACGCCGCCCCGCGCAGCATCAAGGACGGGGATGAGGTCAGGGTTTTTAATGAGCGGGGGGCCACGGTCGTTCCTTGCCGGCTGACTACGCGGATCATGCCGGGTGTCGTCACGCTCCCCCAGGGCGCCTGGTGGACCCCTGATGAAAAGGGGACCGACCGGCGCGGCTCCATCAACGTCCTGACCTCCGAACGCTGGACGCCGTTCGCCTTCGGCAACGCCCAGCACACCATCATGGTCCAGGTTGAAAAGGCCAAGGGACGATGAACGCAGTAAGCCGGTTCGCCTTCTTTTTCGATTCGAGCTCCTGCTCGGGGTGCAAGGCCTGCCAGATGGCCTGCAAGGACAAGAACGATCTCGGTCCGGGCGTCCTGTGGCGGAAGGTCTATGAGATTACCGGCGGCGGTTGGCGCAGAGAAGGCGGGGTCTGGATACCGGGCGTTTATGCTTACAATATCTCCCTGGCCTGTAACCATTGCGAGGACCCCGCCTGCCGGCGATCCTGTCCGACCAAGGCCATCGTGAAGGGCCCGGACGGCGTCGTCGTCCTGAACAGCCGGGCCTGCATCGGCTGCCGCTATTGCGAGTGGTCGTGTCCCTACGGCGCCCCCCGCTACGATGGCGAAAGGGGTGTCATGGGCAAGTGCGATTTTTGCTTCGACCTCGTCGAAAAAGGGGAAAAACCGGCCTGTGTCGCGGCCTGTCCGATGAGGGCCCTGGATTTCGGGGAGCTCGAGGCGCTCAAAGAAAAATACGGTGGGACGGACGCGATCTTCCCTCTGCCGAGAGCTTCACAGACCGGACCGTCACTCCTTATCAAACTGCATAAGAGCTCCGGCCTGGCCGGAAAGGGGATGGCCGAAGTGGCCAACGACGAGGAGACTTGAGGTGGCGAAAAAAGAGTGGCCGCTCATCGCTTTCACGCTTCT
>CAZSMW010000135.1:0-3814 GCA_964607985.1 uncultured Eubacteriales bacterium | reverse complement strand
GAGGTTATTCCCATGGCCAGAATCGGCAAGCCGGAAGAAGTGGCGCGGGTCGTCCGATTTCTCTGCTCCGACGACGCCTCCTATATCACCGGTCAGGTGATCGGCGTCAACGGCGGCATGTTTTGACGGCACATTAAAAGCGGAAAGGAACCTTGTATGATAGACAAAGAATGCCATGGAAAGTCGGTAGAAACTGTAGTGACAGGAATGAAGAGCCATATCGAGCACGGATTGACGCAATCGGAGGCCGCAGCCAGGATCAAGCAGTACGGCTATAACGAGCTTCAGGAGAAGCCCCGTCCGGGCTTCTTTCAGTTGCTCCTGGATCAGTTCAACAACTTCCTTGTGATCATCCTGATCATTGCCGCCGTTGTGTCCCTGCTCCTGGGAGAGTACATCGACGCTATCGCCATCATGATCATCGTCGTCCTCAACGCCGTAGTCGGCGTCGTCCAGGAATCGAAGGCCGAGGCCGCCCTGGCGGCGCTCAAGAAGATGGCGGCCCCCAACGCCCAGGTCATCCGCGATGGGCATCAGATGACGATCCCCTCCCGTGAGCTGGTGGTGGGCGATGTCGTCCTCCTGGAGGCGGGCAACTACATCCCGGCGGACATGCGCCTCATCGAAAGCGTGAATCTCAAGGTCGAAGAAGCCTCCCTGACGGGAGAGTCGGTCCCCGTGGAGAAGGACCACAACATCGTCCTCGATAAGGACGTTCCCCTGGGCGACCGGAGAAACACGGCATTCATGAGCACCGTCGTCACATACGGCCGCGGCAAGGGCCTCGTCACGGGGACAGGCATGCACACCCAGATCGGTCTCATCGCCGAGATGCTCCAGTCCTACGAGGATGAAGACACGCCCCTCCAGAAGAAGCTGGAGCACCTCGGAAAGGTATTAGGCACGGCCTGTCTCGCCATCTGCGGCGTCGTTTTCATCTATGGCCTCATCCGTGACACCAATCTTATGAGCGCCATCAATACCGGGTTCCTTAACTACCTCAGCGCGGAGAAGACGGATATCATTAACCTCTTCATGACGGCCGTCGCCCTGGCTATCGCCGCCGTGCCGGAAGGCCTGCCTGCCATCGTCACCATCTGCCTCGCCTTGGGCATGCAGCAGATGATCAAGCGCCACGCCTTGATCCGGAAACTCCCCGCCGTCGAAACTCTGGGATGCGCCACGGTCATCTGTTCCGACAAGACAGGCACCCTGACGCAGAACGAGA
The DNA here is from genome assembly GCA_964607985.1 of uncultured Eubacteriales bacterium. Lineage (GTDB taxonomy): Bacteria > Acidobacteriota > Aminicenantia > Aminicenantales > Saccharicenantaceae > JALHVH01. The sequence continues at coordinate 2,586 of CAZSMW010000135.1, read as the reverse complement.
TGACAGTCGTGCAGGCCTGGACCGGTGGGAAGCGGTTCCGGATCACCGGTGAGGGGTACAATCCGAACGGACAATTTTTCATGGGCGATGCGTCCTTTGACCCGACCAAGGATGCTGATGCAGCGGTCCTCCTCCAGGGCAGCCTCTTGTGCAACGACGCCCTTCTTGAGGAGAGCGGGGAGAGCAAGGGCGAGCGCCTGTGGCGGATCATTGGCGATCCCACGGAGGGGGCCATGGTCGTAGCAGCCACAAAGAGCGGCTTCCAGAAAAACGCCGCGCAAAAGGCCTTTCCCCGGGTACAGGAGATACCCTTCGATTCCGAGCGGAAGCGCATGACGACGATCCACAGCACCGGGCAGGCCGGCGCTTTCTCCGTTGCAGGCTTCACGTATCCTGAGACGACGGCCTTCGTGAAGGGCGCCCCCGATGTCGTCCTGGATCTCTGCACCCATATCCAGGAGAACGGAAAATCCATTCCGCTGACCGATGCGATGCGCACGGAGGTCCTCGATCAGAACCGCAACATGGCAAGTCAGGCACTGCGCGTCCTGGCCGCGGCCTATCGCTCTATGGACGGCGTTCCCGTACAGTGCAACGTCGATACCGTCGAGAAGGACCTCACCTTCATCGGCCTCATGGGCATGATCGATCCGGCCCGGCCGGAGGTGGTAGAGGCCATCAAGGTGGCCAAGGGTGCCGGTCTCCGGAGCATCATGGTCACGGGCGATTACAAGGATACGGCACAGGCCATTGCCCGTGAGATCGGGCTCCTCAGCAAGGACGGCCTCGTCCTGACGGGCCAGGAACTCGACAAGATGAGCATCGAGGAGTTAGCGGCGAAATCGGATAAGCTGGAAGTGTGCTGCCGCGTGTCACCGACCCACAAGACCATGATCGTGGATGCCCTCAAGGAACGGGGACACATCGTAGCCATGACAGGCGACGGCGTGAACGACGCTCCGGCCCTCAAGCGAGCCAACATCGGCGTGGCTATGGGCATCACGGGAACGGACGTCACCAAGGAGACGGCGGATATGGTGCTCACGGACGACAACTTCGCGAGCATCGTCTTGGCCATCGAGCAGGGACGAATCATCTACAGCAACATCCGGAAGTTCGTCTACTTCCTCCTGGCGTGCAACATCGGAGAGATTCTCATCATTTTCGGGGCCATGATGATCGGCCTCCCCCTCCCCATGCGGCCCATCCAACTGCTCTGGCTGAACCTCGTCTCGGACGGCGCCCCCGCATTGGCCCTGGGCCTGGAAAAAGGCGATCCCGACACGATGAAGCATCCCCCCCGGCCGCCGAAAGAGCCGGTCATCAATAAGGACATGGCCATCGGCCTTGCCGTCGTGTCCGTCGTCGATGCCATCGCCGTAATCAGCGCCTTCTACTTCGTCGGCCTGGATCGCTACCCCGACTCGCTTGCCCATGCCCAGACCATCGCCTTTGTGACCCTCTGCTGCTCGGAGCTGATCCGGGCCTATACGGCGCGGTCGGAATACCACAGCATTTTTGCCATCGGCCCCTTCTCGAACAAGTGGATGAACTGGGCCGTCGGGATCTCGTTTATCCTCGTTTTGATTGTCGTGTACGTGCCGTTCCTCCAGCCCTTCTTCGGCACGGAGGCGATAACCCTCGTCGACTGGCTTGAGATGGCGCCCTTCTTCTTCGCCGCGCCCATCGCCATGGAACTCGTCAAGGTGTATCTCCGCCGGCGGAAAGCGAACGAAGTGCCTGCAGTAGCTGTTCCATAATACGATGCATTTCCCCTGCCCGGCGCGGGGGGGAATGCTCTTCTCTCTGGGGGGTGACCGGCGGTAACGGCCACCCCCTTTCTCGTCTTGCAAGGATACTGCAACCATCGCACGCATCTTGAAGGGCCACGTTGCGGCGCCGAATGTGAGCCTGGTCATCGCGCCCGGTTCCCGTCAGGTCATGCAGAATATCGACAAAGCCGGTTACCTGGGCAATCTCATTATTTTGCGGCCAAAATCGGATTGACACTCAAAATCCTTCCTCATATACTCCCGCCACGAAAAAGGAAGTTCTTATCAATAATTGAAGATGGTTTTAAGCTGGGAAGTGTCCCTGGTTGTCCCGAATTCTTTCGCCTGTTGACATCCGTCCTTCCATTTCCTATATTATGCCTGTGAAAAGTCCTCCCTGATACACGGCTTGAATATTTACGCACATTGCCCCCCTCATGATCGGGCGGAAGGGAATTGAGCACTCGCGAGCCGGCGACTGCAATGACTACGACAAGCCACAGGATTTACAAAACGGAAAAAGGAAGGCTTGGCTGTGACGGAAGATGGCCGTCATGAGACGCAATTTGGAGAAAGTCCCGGGGTTGACTCCGAGCCCCGGCTCGAAGAGCCGCGCATGTTCCGGGTCATCCTGCATAATGACCATTACACGACCATGGATTTTGTGGTGGAGGTCCTGATGAAGGTATTTCACAAAACCGCGGCGGAGGCCATTAAAATCATGCTGGACGTGCACCGGAAGGGCTCCGGCGTCTGCGGGATTTACGTCTATGACATTGCCGTCACGAAGGTGTCCCAGGTCCGCCGCATGGCC
>CAZSMW010000134.1:0-2413 GCA_964607985.1 uncultured Eubacteriales bacterium | reverse complement strand
GGCCCGGGAATACGCTTCGCTCCCGGCCGCGTTCAAGGATTACGTCCGGAAGATCGAGGATCTCATCGAGACCCGGGTGGGGCTGATCTCGACAGGAGTTGAGCGCGACGACACCATCCTCCTCGAATCCGAGCTCGGGGGGCTCATCGACACCTCCGGCCTAAAGCCCGGGGAGCGGAAATGACGGTGGGCAGGATGATGGGCTGCCTGGTCCAATGGGTGGAGATTGACCGCTCCGCCCTCGTCCACAACGTCGCGGAGTTCCGTCGTCTCATCGGGGCAAGGCGTAAAATGCTCGCGGTTGTCAAGGCCAACGCTTACGGCCATGGCCTGCTCGAAGCCGCCGGGATCGTTCGCGAGGCCGGGGCGAACTGGCTCGGTGTCAATTCCCTCGAAGAGGGCGTCGCTCTCCGGGAAGCCGGCCATACGTCGCCTATCCTCATCCTGGGCTACGTCCCGCTGGATGGGGCGGCTGAAGCCGTCTCCCGCGACCTGCGGCTCGTCGTCTATAACGAGGAGATGGTCGTCAAGCTGGCCGAGGCCTCCCGGAAGCTCGGCAGGCCGGCCCATCTCCATTTCAAGCTCGAGGCGGGGACGAACCGCCAGGGCATCCCTCCCGAAAAGATCACCGGCTTCGTCGACAGGGCGCGGCGCCGGTCCGGAATCGTCATAGAAGGGATCACTTCCCATTTCGCCAACATCGAGGATACGACCGACCATCGCTATCCCAGGCGCCAGCTCGAGATCTACCGGTCGGCCATCGAAGCCCTCGGGACGCGCGGGATCAGCGTCCCGCTCAGGCACATGTCATGCACGGCGGCCGTGATCCTCTTCCCGGAAACATGGTTCAACCTCGTCCGGGTCGGGATCGGGCTCTATGGACTTTGGCCTTCCAAGGAGACCTACTTGTCCTGCCTGGAAAAGCGCCGCGACCCGTTATCTCTCAGGCCCGTCCTTTCCTGGAAGGCTCGCGTCGCCCAGATCAAGAAGGTCCCCAAAGACGCGCTCATCGGTTACGGCGGGACCTACAAAACGACGAGGCCAACGACGCTGGCCGTCGTCCCGGTGGGCTATTACGACGGCTACGCGCGAAGTCTGTCCAACTCCTCCCATGTGCTTATCAAGGGCCGTCGGGCCGCCTTGCGGGGGAGGATCGCCATGAATTTCCTCACAGCGGATGTCACCGACATCCCAGGCGTCGGACTCGAGGAGGAAGTGACCTTGATCGGCAGGGATGGGGCCGAGGAGATTTCGGCGGACAATCTGGCGGCCCTGGCCGGGACTATCAGCTACGAGGTCCTGGCCAGGATCAATCCGCTCGTCCCGCGGATGGTTGTCTGAAGGCTGCGGTCCGACAAGCGCCGGGAGAATGTCGTTAATGACGGGGAGCTATTTTTTTGATAAAATGCTTTCGATCCGATCAGTCAAGGAGAAATTGATCATGCCGAAAACCAAAGACATGAAGCCCGCAGAAAATCTTCCGCTGAGCACAGGGAGCCTGACCATCGAGCAGGCGGACCTGCTCCTGACCCACCTGCCCGTGGACGTCTCTTTCGTCGACGAAAAGGACACCGTCCGTTATTATTCTGCCACCAAGGACAGGATCTTCACCCGGAACCCGGCCGTCATCGGTCGCAAGGTCCAGAACTGCCACCCCGGAAAGAGCGTCCATATCGTGGACGCGATCCTGAAGGCGTTCAAATCGGGAGCCAGGGACACGGCGGAGTTCTGGATCGAGATCGGAGGGAAGTTCATTCACATCCGCTATTTCGCCGTCCGGGACAGCGCCCGGGCTTATAAGGGATGTCTCGAGGTCAGCCAGGACGTCACCGGAATCCGCGCCCTCAAGGGCCAGAAAAGACTTCTGGATTGGAAATAAAAGAGCGGCGGGGAAAGGCTACTATTTTTATAAGATTACTTGATTCCTGCTCCCGGAAAGAGTAAAATCCGAGAGGACAAATCTTTTTTTGGAGGGACATCCGAAGGAGTAAAACGATGAAAGAAAAGATCGAAAAGGCGTTGAACAGGATTCGGCCCGCCCTCCAGGCCGACGGCGGCGACGTTGAGTTCGTGGACGTCGTGGACGGTATCGTCAAGGTCCGTCTCACCGGGGCCTGCGGCGGCTGTCCCATGTCCCAGATGACCCTCAAAATGGGAATCGAGCGGCATCTCAAGAAGGAAGTTCCCGAGGTCAAGAGCGTCGTGTCCGTCTGACCCGGTCCGCGTTCCGGCCGGCGGCCGGGGACGACAAGGAAAAAGGCAAAGGTGATGACGAAGGTTTATCTCGACCATATCGCGGCCACGCCCCTCGGCGACGGCGTCTTCGAGGCGATGAAGCCCTATTTCGGAGATCTCTTCGGCAACGCCCAGAGCCTTCACACGGCCGGGCAACTTGCGCTCCAGGCCGTCGAGG
>CAZSMW010000133.1:0-7762 GCA_964607985.1 uncultured Eubacteriales bacterium | reverse complement strand
GCGCGAATTGACTCGCTTGAATGTGGGCGTGTCGCACATCCTCTTCCAACTTCCCCCGAAATCCTCGGAGCGCCAGATGCCTCCGTCCTTGTGCTCGATCAGGGCGTAAACGACGCCCGGCCTGCTCCGGGCGACTCCGATCCCGATCCGGCCTATGACGCCTTCCGGGAGGTCCTTAGCCAGCCGCTTCCAGTTCGCTCCGCCGTCCTCGGACTTGTAAAGGCCGCTCCCGGGCCCGCCGCTGGTAAAATCGTAGGGCAGGCGTCTGTAATCGTAGGCGGCCGCGTAAAGGATGAGGGAGTTTCCCGGGTCCATGGATATGTCTGCAAATCCAGTATTATCTGTGACATAGAGAACTTTCGTCCATGTCTTACCGCCATCGAGGGTCCGATAAATCCCTCGGTCGGGATTGGGTCCCCAGAGGTGTCCCATCGCAGCGACGAATACGATGTTCGGGTCTCCCCTATTGATAAGGATCCGGCTGATATGCCGGGTTTCCTTGAGCCCCATGTTCGTCCAGGTCTTGCCTGCGTCTTCGGACTTGTAGACGCCGTCGCCGATCGTGACGCTGTTCCGGCAGGTGGCTTCGCCGGTCCCCACCCAGACGATGGAGGGGTTGGACTGGGACACGGCGATGTCGCCCACGGAGACCGTGGCCTCCTTGAAGAAGACCGGGGCCCAGGTCGTCCCGTTGTTCTCGGACTTCCAGACCCCGCTCGGTCCGATGGCGGCGTAGATCGTCGATGGATTGCTCTCCACGACGTCGATATCGACCGTCCGCCCGCCCATGATGGCCGGCCCGATGCCGCGCCATTGGAACTTGTCGAAGAGCCCCGAGACTTTGTCCGCGCTTTGGGCACCAATGGGCGCCGCGGCCGCTCCCATCAGGATGAACGCGATCGAAAGAACGGCGCAACGCCGGGATTTGTCCTTCACAGGACCTCCTCTCTATCCTATTCTCTCACTCCCCGCCGATCTGCATGAGCTTGATCCGGAAGGTTGGGGCGGTCATCATCCGATCGAGGTCATCGAGGTCGAGGTCGTCAGCGACCAGGTCGATGCCGTTGAGCATCTCGTCGGCGGTCGCGGCGATGGTCAGGCCTTTGACCGGGAAAGCGACCTTGCCGTCTTCGATCCAGAAGCCCGAGGCGCCGCCGCTGAAGTTCCCGTTGACGGGATTGATGCCGTAGCCGGTGACCTCCTTGAGCCAGAGGCCGGTCTTTGTGGCCTTGATGATGTCCTCGGGTTTGGCCTGCCCGGCCGCCATGTAGAAATTGTGAGGTCCGATCCCGGGAAGGGACGCGAATCCGCCCCGGGAAGCGTTCCCCGTGCTTTTAAGTCCCGCCCGTTTGGCGACGATGGTGTTATACAGGAATCCTTTGAGAACGCCCTTGTCGAGGAGGATCCGTTTTTGCGTCGGAACGCCTTCGCCGTCGAACGGCTCACTACCCATCCCCTTTTGACGCGTCCCGTCGTCGATAAGCGTTACGAGTTCCGAGGCGATCCGCCGGCCCATCTTTTTACCCAGGAAGCTGGCGCCCTGAAGGACGGATTCTCCGTTGATGGCGCTCAGGATCCCCCCTAGGAGGGCGACAGCGACCTCCTTGTCGAAGATCACAGCAGCCTTCTGGGTTTTCACAGGCTGCGGATCGAGCATCGAATACGCATTACGGGCCGCTTTGGCCGCGACCTCTTCGGCCGGTTTGAGGTCGGCGTAGAAGCGGCGGCCGCAGCTTTCTTCCCCTGACGACTTCTGTTCGCCCTTCTCCGCCACGACGGAAACCCAGAAAGAACAGGCGGAGGATATGGCGCTCTTCAACAAGCCTTGGGAGTTGGCCAGGAAGATCTCCCCCTCCCCTTCTCCATAGCCCGAACCGGCGCTTTTGGTGATGCGCGGGTCCATCGTAGCGAGCTTTTCGACCTTCTTCGCCAGCTCGATCTTCGTGTCCATCGGTATTTTTGCGATGCTTTCGTCATAAAGTCCGGCGACCTCGGTCACCCCTTTGTCATCCGGAAGGACATTGTCCGGGTCGGCGGTCGAGATGCGGGCGAAATCGATGGCCCGGGAAATGGTGTCCTCCAGGGCCTTTTCGTTGAAGTCGTTGCAGCTCGAAAAGGCCATCCGGCCCTTGACGAAGACCCGGAAGCCGGCGCCGTAGGCCGCCGCCTCCTGGATGGTCTCGATCTCGCCGTTACGGACCTCAATGCTCAGGTTGCGGCCCGTCTCGAGGTAGACTTCGGCCGCGTTTGCGCCCTTCTTCAGGCATTTCTTAACGAGTTGTTCGGAGAGTCCCTTGTAATCCATGATTGTTTCCTTTCGCTCTCTGTCAGCCCCTGGCCTTCGTCCCGCCGACGTTGATGCCGCGGATCCGGACCGTCGGCTGGCCGGCGTTGACCTCGGCCGCCTGTCCCTTGCCGCAGATTCCCGGGCCGAAGTCCAGGTCGTCGCCGACGGCGTCGATATTGGAGATGATGTCCAGGCAGCTTCCGATCAGGGTGGCCCCTTTGACCGGCGTCGTCTTCTTCCCGTCCTCGATGAGGTAGGCTTCCCGGCAGGTGAAGTTGAAGACGCCGTCCGTCGGATTAACGCTGCCGCCGCTCAGGCTCTGGACGTAGATCCCGTTCTTCGTCGAAGCCAGGATGTCGGCGGGTTTGCTCTTTCCGTTTTCGATGAACGTGTTCGTCATGCGCGGGATCGGGATATAGCGGAAGCTCTCCCGGCGGCCGTTGCCGGTCCGCTCCATCTTGAGCTGTTTGGCCGAGAGGACATCGCTCATGAAGGTCATCAGGACGCCGTCCTTGATAAGGACGTTGCGCTTCATCTGCGTCCCCTCGTCGTCGAAGTCCGTGGTCCCGCGGGCACAGAGAAGCGACCCGTCGTCGACCATGGTGAAGACCTCGTTGGCGACCTTCTTCCCCAGCTTGCCTACGAAGACGCCCGTCTTGCGGGCGATGTTGTCGGCTTCGAGCGGATGTCCGACGGCTTCGTGGACAAGGACGCCGCCCCAGCCGTTCTGCATGACGACGTCCATCTTCCCGGCCGGGGCGTCCTTGGCCTCAAGCATGACGACGGATTCGCGGGCGCAGGTCCTGGCCACGTCCTCGGGCTTGACCTCGTCGAACAGCTCCAGGCCGGCGTGCCGGCTGAGACGCTCGCGGCCCATATGGGACGTGCCGTTGCCGACGCCGAGCGCCTGGACGATGAAGAATATCAAGGGCAGTTCGTCATTGAGATAAAGGCCCTCGCTGTTGGCGATCGTCCGGCCCCGGATCTCGTCGTAATAGCTGACCGAAGCCATCTTGATCTTCGGGTCATAAGCGAGAGCGGCGTCGTGGGCGCGCTTGATGATCTCAACTCGCTTCTCGTCGGCCACGGCGCCAAGCGGGACCTTCACCGTGATGAAGGACGGCCGCTTCTCTTCCCGGATATCGACCGGTTTGGCGGCCTTCGTTCCCCGGGCGATATAAGACGCGATCTCGGCCGCCCGGAGGAGCTTTTCTTCGGAAACTTCATCGGTATATGCGTATCCCGTCTTGTCGCCCGAGATCACGCGAACCCCGGCGCCCCGGCTGATCCCGAAGACGGCATTCTTGAACTTGGCCTCCTCCATCAGGATCGTCCGGGATGTCCGATGCTCGACATAGATCTCGGCGAACTCCCCGCCCTGGGCCAGCGCCCTGCGGATGACCTTATCGAGGAGGGCCGGCGCGAGCGGGGGCGCCTGCTGTTGGACCGGTGCTCCGGCGAGGGCCCGGCCGAGGAGCGACGGGGCCGCTGCGACGGCGATCCCTCCCTTCAGGCTGAGCTCCAGGAACTTGCGTCGAGGCATGTCCTCGACAAAATAGCGCGGAAGAGTCATGATTCACCCCTTTCCGGTAAGATCGTTGACATGAGCGCTCATTATAGCGCATCGCGCGGTCATTTATCAAAAAAGATTCTCTTACGTTTGGTGTGGGTTGAGGGCTTGGACGGGATGGACGGTCCTTTAAGAACCGTGATGGGAGGGCATGGAGAAGGTTCTAATTTTATGAAAGCGAAAAAAACGTTTCACGTCCGGGCACTGATTGTTTTACAATAGGGCACGACAAAGATGCCGGAAACTCTGATGACCAAGACGCACACGATCCACGTCCTGTCCCCTCCCGCGACGCTCAGCGTCGGCGAGGGCGACCTCCTGGCGGATGTCCTCCAGTCCGCGGGGATCCCCCTCAGCCTTTACTGCGGCCGGAGGGGCGTCTGCGGCAAGTGCTTCGTGGAGATCGTCCGGGGGGAGCTTCCTCATTCCGGGGATGAGGAGGCCGCCCTCCTCCGTTTGAAAAAGCTCACTTCAAGGCACCGACTGGCGTGCCGCTTTAAGGTCCGTTGCGATCTGACCCTCAGGGTCCCTGAAAGGTCGCTTCTCAGGCAGGTGGTGGTCCTCGATACGGGAATTCCAGCGCCGATCTATCCCGAACCCGCGGTTAAAAAGATCGCCCTCGATCTCCCCTCCCCAACGCTCGCGACGCCTTTTTCGCTCGTCGAAGCCCTGGAAAAGAGATTAGGGAAACGCCTGCGCGTTTCCATCAGCGCGGCCCGGCGGCTTTCCGGGATCATGAAGCCGGGCGATGGTTCCGTCTCGGCCGTCATCCTCGATGATCAGGAACTCCTGGACGTCGAGCCCGGCGACACCGCGGTCCGGTGCTTCGGGGTCGCTGTGGACATCGGCACGAGCACCGTGGTCGTGGAGCTGGTCGACCTGGGCTCAGGACGGAGCCTCGGCCGTGCCGCCGCCATGAACGCCCAGGTCCCGTTCGGATCCGACGTCGTCTCCAGGATCACCTTTGCTTTCCAGGACCCCTTGAACCTGGACCGGCTCGGCGCCGTCATCCGGGAACAGGTCGACGGAATGATCCGGGACCTCGCCCGCGCCCGTGGCGTCGCTCCGGAACATATCTATGAGATCGTGATCGCCGGGAACACGGCCATGAACCACATTTTTCTGGGCGTCCCGGTGTCGACACTGGCGCTCTCGCCGTTTCACGGGGTCTACGCCGGCGCGCCCGAAGCCCGCGCGGGCGCCCTCGGCCTCGGCGTCCATCCCGCCGCCCGGATATACACCGCGCCCAACATCGGGAGCTTCGTCGGCGGAGACATTTCGGCCGGGCTGGCGGCCATTGAACTGGAGAAGAAGGACGGCCATTTCCTGTTCATCGATTTGGGAACAAACGGCGAGATCGTCCTGAAGAAAGGCCGGCGGTCGACGGCGACCTCGACAGCCGCGGGGCCCGCTTTCGAGGGCATGACCATCACCTGCGGGATGTTGGCCCTGCCCGGTGCCATAGGAAAGGCCAGGTGGAAAGAGGGCGGTTTTTCGGTCAAGACGATCGGTGACGAACCCGCTCAGGGCGTATGCGGTTCCGGCCTCATCGACATCCTCGCCCTTTCTCTCAGAGAAGGGCTCGTTTCTCCGGGCGGCAGGCTCGCGGCCCCTTCCAAAACAATCTCCATCACCGGCGGGATCGTCCTGACCCAGACGGACGTCCGCAAAATGCAGCTGGCCGTAGCCGCCATCAAGAGCGGCGTCCGGATGATGCTCGAGGAAGCCGGGCTCGGGGTCTCCGATCTGGACGGGATCTTCGTCGCGGGTGCATTCGGCGGTTCCCTCAATGTCCGGAACGCGATGGCCGTGGGGCTCCTCCCCTCCCTCCCGGAAGACAAGGTCTTCTTCGTCGGAAATTCCTCACTCGCAGGCGCCAGAAAGCTCCTGCTTTCGGGACCGGAGCGGCGGACGATCGAATCCTACGCGAGAAAGATCAAGCACATCTCATTGGCTTCGGGACGGGCCTTTCAGGACCGATTCATAACCGCCCTGGAGCTCAAGCCCTATTCAGGAGGAAGCGCATGAACCGAACGATCTTCGATCTTATCAAAGAGAGGGCGGTCCTTTTCGACGGCGGCATGGGAACCGAACTGATGCGGCACGGCCTCCCGCTCGGGACCTCGCCGGAGACATGGAACGTCGAGCGGCCGGACATCGTTCAAAGAGTCCACACGGATTATTTCGAGGCGGGATCGGACGCCGTCTCGACCAATAGCTTCGGCGGGAACAGAATCAAGCTGGCCGCCCATGGCCTGGAAGGCCGTGCCCGCGAGCTGAACTTGGCCGCGGCCCGCGTCGCCCGCCGGGCGGCTCCGGACGGGAAGTTCGTTGCCGGAAGCATGGGCCCCACGGGCAAGTTCCTCCAGCCCCAAGGAGAGTTCACGGAAGCGGAGTTCGAAGAGGTCTACGCCGAGCAGGCCGGCGCCCTGGCCGAGGGCGGAGTCGACCTCCTGATCATCGAGACGCAATATGACCTCAAGGAAGCCTTGGCGGCCCTGAAGGGCGCCCGGCGCGCGGCCCCCTCCCTGCCCGTTTTCGTCACCCTGACCTTCAACAAGTTTCCCCGGGGCTATTTCACGTTGATGGGGAACACTGTCCCCCTGAGCGTCGATGCGCTGGAAAAAGAAGGGGCGCTGGCCCTGGGGGCCAACTGCACACTCAACAGCGAGGAAATGGTCGGGCTGATCCGGGCCTTCCGGGAGGCGACGAAGCTTCCCGTCATCGCCCAGGCCAACGCCGGAAAACCGGCGCTTTCCGGGGATGGGCAGGTCTCTTATTCGCAGGGCTTGGAAGATTACGTCCGGTTCGTCCCGGAGATGCTCAAGGCGGGCGCGAACGTTATCGGCGGCTGCTGCGGAACCGACCCGGGGTATATCCGGAAAATGGCGGAATTCATCTTAAAATAGAAATCTTCATCGAAAGGAAAAAAGCATGGTCCGGGAAGAACTTTTCAACGACATTCGGAAGGCCATCGTGGAGGGCGACAAACCGCGGGCCCAGGAGTTGGCCAGGGAAGCCGTCCGCTCGGGGGCTGACCTCAACGAGGTCATCGACAAAGGCTATGTGGCGGGGATCCAGGCTGTCGGAGAGCTCTGGGAAAAAGGGGAATATTTTCTGCCCGAGCTCATTTCAAGCGCCGAGTGCATGAAGGCTGCCATGGACATCCTTCAGCCGGAGATGGCCAAGGCGAACATCAAGTCCAGGTCTTTGGGCAAGGTCGTGATCGGGACGGTCGAAGGCGACATCCATGATATCGGGAAGAACCTGGTGGCATCGATGCTCCAGGCCAACGGTTTCGAGGTCTTCGACCTCGGCGCCGACGTCAAACTGGAGAGGTTCATCGAGAAAGCCGAGGTCGAAAAGGCGGATATCATCTGTCTCTCAGCCCTACTGACGACGACGATGCTCAACCAGAAGAGGTTCATCGAGATGCTCAGGCAGAAAGGCCACTACGGGAAATACAAGGTCCTCGTGGGAGGAGCGCCGGCCACCCGGAAGTGGGCCGAAGACATCGGGGCCCAGGGATTTGCCGAGAACGCCGCCCTGGCGGTGAAGGCGGCCAAGACCGCGATGGCCAAGTGAGCGAGGAGAAAACATCATGATCCAGACCAAGAGACCCAAGGTTGAGCTCCTGAGCGCTGAGTTCATCGAGAAGATCGTCGACGAGGCCTGCCTCCTCCTGGAAAAGCAGGGTATCTTCGTCGAGAACCATGAAGCCATGGAATTGCTGGAGGCGGCCGGGATGAAGGTCGACCGCTCTGCCCAGAGGGTCCACCTGACCAGGCGGCTGGTTGAGGCCGGCCTCGCGACGACGCCGTCAGTCATCAAATTGTATGACCGCTCGGGCCTTAAAGAATTTGTCATCGGCGGAGACGAGATCCACTTCGATCCGGGTTCGGCTG
>CAZSMW010000132.1:0-5806 GCA_964607985.1 uncultured Eubacteriales bacterium | reverse complement strand
GCTGGGGCCTTATCTGGAGTTTATCGCCCGGGTGACCTCGCACATTCCCGACAAGGGCCAGGTCATGGTCCGTGACTACGGGCTGTACGCCAACGCCCACATTTATCGATCACCTGAAACTGACGTTCGTGGCGGCGAAGCCCCCGCCTTGCAGTCCTCATGGCTTCCATGAGGGCCGCCGTCCCATGTCTTCGAGCAGGTTGCCCTACTGGAGGTCGAGGAGAGCGGGGAATATTGTTGAGTATTTTGTGATCGGGGGGGAGCGGGAGTCTATTGTCTTTTAGCCGCGGCGGAAGGATTTCTTGTCCCTATCGGATCTTCAGGAGCGGTTTTAATCATAAATAGATTTCATTTCAATTATTTATTTGGTTAACAAGTTAATCTTATCAGTTTAGCTGAAGCAATTGTAATGAACTGAAATACATGAGATAATGATCAATATGATGCTCCGGATAAAGCCGGAAGCGGGTCTCTCCTTTTTTTGATATCCGTATTTGTCCGATTTTTTCGATCTTATATTCATACCAGCCATGGGTTGATCTGACAACGCCCGTAATCTGTTCTTTGCCAGCACTCACTTTGTAGGGGCAATTTTCCCAGCCGGGGATGGCAGCATAGGTTATGGAAACTTCATAGGTGCCCGGATTGAAAATATTCACGCGCCATTCGATGATATCATCCGGTTCTTCCATTTTTGATATATGAAACTGACCCGATTCCCCTTTCCGGTTGAATCGTTTTACCGCTTTTCCTGAAGTGGAAGCAGTCAGGTAATCAAGTACAATCGGCTCAGCTCCAATCTGCTGAATCACAAGAGGATCAATATCAGGAGTACCTGCTATCTGCAGTACGACTACAGAATTAACCTGATCGGGGCGGGATTCGGGCAATAAGATCATCAATTGACCGTTTTTATCCCGGTTTACCTGAAGCCGTCTTTCCTTATCAGTTAGCAGGAAGGCATTCTGGATGCGGTTATTCAGACCTTTCAGCTTCAGTATTCCATCCCCGGGCCAGTCAAAAACATGGAGATAAAGCAGATCCCCCCTGGTCGTGCAGAAACCCCAGGGAAGCTCAGCGGGGAAAGGTGACGGAGAGGCTCCGTAAATGCTTTCGCTGTTTTCATGCATCCATTCGCCAACACTATTGAGAATATTTATGGAAGCAGCTGGAATGACCCCTTCACCGGTAGGTCCGACATTCAGCAGGTAATTTCCTCCCTTGCTCACTATGGTAACCATTCTTCTGATAATTTCCTCCGGAGACTTCCAGTTATCGTCGTACCTACTATATCCCCAGGTATCATTGAGGGTCTGAGGGGTTTCCCAGGCCTCTTCAATTCCTCCCACAGGCATCCCGTTATCAGTAAGGCTCTGGTAATCACCTAACAACTCCTGGTCGTAGTGACCCACCCGGCCGTTCACCAGACATCCCGGTTGTAGAGCATGCACCAGATCCGCAAATTCCTTACCCTGTTCCTGGGTGTACATAGCCCTGTCGAACCAAACGATCCCGAGCGGGCCATAATTGGTTAGCAGTTCTTTCAGTTGCGGAATTGCTTTTTCATCGAGGTATTTCCGGAACAATTCAGGATGGTCCATGGTATCCAGGCTGGTCTGGGAAGAATCAAAATCCCAGGTATTCCCATAGGCATAGGGGTTTTCCCAGTCCTCGCGGTGCGAATAGTACACGCAGAATTTAATACCGGCTTCGGCACAAGCTTCGGATAGTTCTTTAAGGGGATCTCTCTTGAATGGAGTGTAATCGACTATATTGTAATCACTTACCCTTGAATCGAACATCGCAAAACCATCATGGTGCTTTGAGGTTATGATGATGTACTTCATACCTGCATTCTTTGCCAGGGCAACCCATTCCCGAGCATTAAACTGCACCGGGTTAAAAGTGGCGGCAACCTTGCGGTACTCTTCAACCGGGATATGAAACCTCTCCATGATCCACTCGGCTATATCTCCCTGCTCAATCCGCTTTCCGTTCCATTCCCCGCCCAGCACAGAATAGGGCCCCCAGTGGATGAACATTCCGAACTTCCCGTTACTGAACCATTTCGGAAGAGTTGCTGTTTCGGTGTCATCACCTTCAGATATGTCGCCTGAATTTTGCGGGGCACATGCCAGGCATAAAAGTAAGATGGCAAATACACTCTTGTATTTCATGTTTTACTTTGACGTATACCTTTCAGTTGATCATTTCAATTAATCCCGTAAACAGCGGACAGACAAGCCATCCGGTAGTTTTGAATAGTTCCGGAAAACAACACTGTTTTGGTGATTCAGGACAACATTCGACATCACATCCGAGAATTCCACCGTAGAGCTCCACCAGTAACCATTCACGCCCGAATCATGTACTTCCCCACGCATTCAGCTTCGGGTTTGGACTTGGCCCGGGCGCGGCTGATCCGCAAGGCCGTCTCGATCATGGACAGCATGAAGCCCTTCGCCCCGAAGCCGTCGAGGCCGATGACCCTGAAATCCGTTTTCATGGCGTCTGAAGATATCCCCTTCCGCGGACCGACGTCAAGATAAGACCGGGGCCCTTTTCAAAAAGGCTTTTTCCTCACGATCTTGAAGACGAAGGCATAGGCGCAGGGCTTCGCCTTCGGAGTCTCGATCGACATCCCGTCCTTCGTCAATTCCCAGGCCAGGGGCTGGCCGTCGCCGAGCATGCTGACCGAGACGATTTCGGAGGCGTACAGCCCGTTCCAGAAGTTCCGCCCCGGATTCGGGCCGCCGGCCAGGCTCTTGATAAGGATCTTCTCGCCCGGCCAACCGAGGGCGGTGGCGTAGAGGACGCTGCCCCGGGCGGTGAACCGGATGTCCTGGGCCTTGTAGCGGAGGCTGTCCATCTCGTTGAACGGACCCTGCCCGTCCAGCTTCGTCGGGCCTTCCCCGGCGACGATCCAGGGCATCGTGCCGTAGATGGCTTCGCCGTTGACTTCGAGCCATCTCCCCAGGCCGAACAGCCGGTCTTTGGCCTCCTCGGGGATCGAGCCGTCGGGCTTCGGTCCGACGTTGAGCAGGAGGAAGCCGTTCTTGCTCACCCGGTCCACCAGGTTGTGGACGAGGTTCTCGGTTGTCTTGTAGCCCGCGCCCTTGACGTAGCCCCACGCGCCCTGGTTGTCCACAGAGGAATCGGTGATCCACTCGTGGTACGTCATTTCCCGCTCCTGCCCCAGCTCCAGGTCGTTGATCCCGACGCCGGGAGGCAGATCGTGGTCCTTGTAGGTCACGACCACCTCGCGCTTCTGGGCCGCCGCTTTGTTGAAGTAATAGGCCAGGAGGTCTTTCTTGTAGTCCTCGGGAACGAATCCGAGGCCGAAGTCGAACCAGAGGAAATCGGGCTCGTATTTGTCGATGACTTCGAGGACTTTGTTTTCCCAGCGCTGCAGGAATTCCCTGTCCGGCTGCGCGCCCTTCTCGTGGATCGGACCGTACAATCCCGAGTAGCGCGGGTCCCCGCAGTCGTAGCGCTTGTCCCAGACGGGGAAGAAGTACCAGTTCTCGGCGTGGTGGAACGCGGCGACGAACTTCAGGCCGCTCTTCTTGATCGCCTTCCCCAGTTCGCCGACGATGTCCCGCTTGGGCCCCATCCGCACGGCATTCCATTCCGAATATTTCGTGTCCCACATGGAAAAGCCGTCGTGATGCTCGGCGACGGGCCCAGCGAAGCGGGCGCCCGCCTTCTTGAACAGCTCCGCCCATTCGTCGGCGTTGAACTTGGCCCCGGTGAATTGGGGGATGAAGTCCTTGTAGCCGAATTTTTCGAGCGGGCCGTACGTGGCCTCGTGGTACGCCCGTTCGGGCGAATTCGGATCCATATAGAGGTGGTTGGAATACCACGTTCCGTTCGGCCCGACGGCCGGAACCGAATAAACCCCCCAATGGGTGTAGATGCCGAACTTGCCTTCCCGGAGCCATTGCGGGGTGGGATTCTTCCGGAGGGACTCCCAGGTCGGCTGGAACGGCTTCCCGGCGTCCACGCCCGCCTGGGAGGAGTCCGCTGCCGGCGTCCGGCCGATCGAGGCCGCGCCGGCGGCAAAGAGGAGAAGCAAACCCAGCCCGAAGACCATGCGTCCGTTTTTCATGGAGCCTCCTTTATCGTCCGCCCGCGGCGGCGCCGGGACCGAAAATGTCGGCCTCGTATTTTATCATGAGCTTCTTCGCGACGGCCAGAGGATCGCCCGTCGGGACTTCCGGATAGATTTCCCGGCCCTCGGACCAGGCCTGCTCCCAGGCGCACATCTCCTTGAGAAAGCCCGCCCGCTCCCACTTTTGGCCCGTCTGGAGCGATTTTTCGAGCTGCCCGAGGAACGCCTGCCACCGGGGCAGATAATATCCCGAGAAAAGTCCCGCCCATTGCTTATGGGCATACCCGTTGAGGTCGTCAAACTGGCCTTCCGTGCATTTCTTGCCCCAGAGGGTGATCAGGTTGCGGGCGTTCCACTCGAGCAGCCGGCTTTCCTCGTCGCCGGCCGCCCATCGCTTGGCGTCGGCGATCCACTTCCCCAGGAGGAATTCCTCCCGCGTCGAGAGCAGCTCGTCCATGTCCCGGATCATCTCCACGAGCCTCTCCCCCGCCGCCTTGAGCTTCTTCGGATCGCCGCTCCGATAGGCCGCATCGACGGCCTTGACGAAGGCGTTCGAAAGGTTGCTCAGCACCTGGCGGGTGATATTCACCGCGTCCCGGCGGTATGTGTCGGCGGCTCCGAGCCTGTCTTCGAGGGCCAGGAATTTCCGGCAGGCCGCAGCCAGCGCGAGCGCATCGTACGGGACGAGGGGGACGCTCCGGTAGGCCCGCTTGGGATCGTAAAGGCCGGGCCGGTCGCAGATCAGGGAGCCGCTTTGGACAGGCGTCTGGTAGGCCGTCTCTTGAAGGGCTTTCCACACGTCCGCAACCGCCGGGTCGTCCGTGCCGTAGCGCCGCCTGGCGAAATCGCGGATCCAGGGGCCGAGCTCGGGGATGGCGGGCCGCCAGACCATGTCCATGATGAAATCCTGGACGACCGGGTTGTCGCCGAAGCCCTCCATCATCATCCCCAGGCCCGAGAATTTCCCTCGGGCCGGGCTGCCGAGCGCGGCGGCGAGATTGGCCGCCATGCGGGGGAGATCGCCGTT
Source organism: uncultured Eubacteriales bacterium (assembly GCA_964607985.1). GTDB lineage: Bacteria > Acidobacteriota > Aminicenantia > Aminicenantales > Saccharicenantaceae > JALHVH01. The sequence goes on along the minus strand of CAZSMW010000132.1, from coordinate 668 downwards.
GAGGCTCGTCTTGCCGCCGAAATTGTGGACCACGTTCCAGATCCACGGTTTACCGTAGAACGCCTGGAACTTGTCCCAGATCGGATGCTGGTCGCCGAACAGGTCGAGGACGATCATCCGATCGTCCGGGACCGCGCCCAGGAACGCCCGGCTCCTCTCCTCGGTCCAGAACTTGGCCGGCGAATAATACAGGAACCAGCCCTGGAGCAGCCACACGGCCTCCGGGTCGGCGTCGGCCATCGATCGATAGACCGCGGCACTGATGCTCTTGAGGAATTCGGGATCCCCCGAGGGCGGGTCCATTTCGTTGAACGTGTCGGCGGCGTAGAGATGGTCCGTCCCGAACATCGCCGTCTGCTTCTCGATGAAGAGCTTCCCGATCCGGCGGAAGAGCGGGTCCATGGGGTCGAGAAAATACGTGCCGGAGAAGCCCGCCGACCAATCCCCCGTCTGTTTGATCTTGGCCTCCGGGAACTTGCTCTTGAGCGACGGAGGCACGTGCCCGGGGAATCCCTGCAGCACGGGCTTCATCCCCAGCTCCCGCTCCCGGGCCAGGATCTTCCGCTCGAGGTCCTTGTGTCCGTCGATCCAGCCTGGGGAGAGCGGCCCGCCGAGGCCGTCGATGTTTCCCATCCAGCCCCAGGGGAGATACGCGGGGCCGACGAGGA
>CAZSMW010000131.1:0-5835 GCA_964607985.1 uncultured Eubacteriales bacterium | reverse complement strand
CCGCTTCACCGACGTCGGGATGGACGGCCTCGGAAGGACGATCGACCAGGTTATTTCCTTCCGCTTCCCCAGCTTCGCCGTCCATCATCTTCGGCACGTCTGCTGGTTGAACCACCGGATGAGGGAATACTACGATCTCTGGGAGGCCCTCTGCGCCCGGCTCAGCTCAGGGGATAGAATCAAGGAGACCGTCCGACGGCAAATCATCCACACCCTGGACAACCATCTCCTCAAACACGACGTGACCAAGGTTTTCGCCCAGTCGCAAACCGTCCGCGAAAGGCTGAAAACATGGGGCAACATCCCCTCCGAGGTCCTCTATCCTCCCCCTCCCCAAAGGGAATACCGGAGAGAAGCCGCAGGGAATTTCGTCTTTTCCGTCTCCCGGCTCCATTCGCTGAAGCGGCTCGATCTGCTCGTCGAGGCCTTTCGCTTCGTTCGGAACATGGACGTCCAGGCACGCGTTATCGGCAGCGGGCCGGAATTCGAACCCCTCCAATCCAAGATCAAAGAGTACGGTCTCGATGACAGGGTCTTCCTGCTCGGCGAAACCGACGAACGAACCCTCCTTGATAATTATGCCCGTTGCCTGGCCGTGTTCTTCTGCCCCCTCAACGAAGACTACGGGCTTGTAACCTCCGAAGCCTTTGCTTCGGGAAAGCCCGTGATCACCGCCCGCGACAGCGGCGGCCCCGCCGAGCTGGTCAGGCACGGCGAGACGGGGTTCATCGTGGAGCCAACGCCGCGGGAGCTCGCTCTGAGGATCGACCAACTCTCGGAAAACAAGGCCCTGGCCGAAAAAATGGGCCAGGCCGCCTTCGATTTCGTCTCGGGGATGACCTGGGACAAGGCCGTTCAAAAGCTCCTTCTTCCCTGATGCCAAGAGGAAGGCATCAGCCGCTTCGGCCCAGGCCCATAGTTTTTCTAATAAAGGGCAGCCCGCAAAATATTTTCTTGGGGCTGGGATCTAGGCCTCTGCGGCCTCCGTTTTTTTCCGAAGGAACATCTTGATGAAGAGCCCGATCACTCCGATTGAAAGCAGGAAGAGCGTCAAGTCGGCTGCGATCAGGACATAGTTCCTCTTCCGGATGTAATTTGTGAGCAGGATGGATAGCGAAGCCAGGGTCGTCAGGAACATGAACACGGCGGGGACGAGAGTGACGGCCACTTTTTTCTTCCGGAGAAGAAGCCAGGCCGATACGGCCAGCAGGCTCAGGGCGGCCAAAAGCTGGTTGGCGGTCCCGAAAATGGGCCACAGGGCGTTGAATGCGTTCGAGGAGGCCAGGGTCCACATGAGCACGACGGAAATCCCGGAATTAAACCAGTATCGCCTGAGCAAGGCGGGGACTTTCTTGAAGATGATGGTCCAGAGCTCTTCGAAGAGGTAGCGGTTGAGCCGGACCGCTGCGTCCAGGGTGGTGATGACGAACCCTTCCACAAGCAGGATCCCGAACACGGTCCCCAGGGCAACGGGGATGCCCAGCCCGCGGTTGAAGAGCTGGCCCGCGGCCAGCGAAAAGCCCAGGATGGGATTGGACTTGATCGCGGGGTCGGTCGGCCAGACGATGGACTTATAGTCCGCGAAGCTCATGGCCGCGCCGATGGCCAGCAGGACGCAAACGGCGAGGAGGGATTCGAGGAGCATCGCATTGTATCCCACCCTTCGGGCGTCGATTTCCTTGGAAAGCTGTTTGCCCGTCGTTCCACCGGCTACGAGGCAGTGGAAGCCCGAAATGGCGCCGCAAGCGACGATGCAGAACATCATCGGCCAGATCAGGCCCAGATTCTGAACGCCTTCGTGGAGATTGAACCTGGGAACGGTCACCCTTAGGCCGCTGAACCCCGCTTTGAAGAGAGATAGGATCATCAGGGCAATTCCGCCATAGAGGATCTGGACGTTGATGAAATCACGGGGCTGGAGGATCAGCCAGACCGGAGCGCCGGCCGCGATGAGCACGTAGAGGGAGATAATGATCATCCACGTTGTCGGGGTCAAGGTGATGGGATGGGCGATCCCTAGAAGGACCGAGCCGACGCAGATGACGGACGCAATAAGGTAGGCATAAACCGTCTTGAGTCCCTTCTTGTAAATCAGCCAGCCGAGCAACGGCGAGCAGAGTGTTATGACGATGACGGACATGGAGGCGATGCCTCCGATGCGCCCCATAACGATGCCGTCCTTGACCACCGTTTTAAGGAAGGTTTCACCTTCCTTGACCCCGATCTTGGCTAGGGGCCAGAGGGAGGTCAGGGAGATCGAAGTCGCGCTCAGGAACGAGGAGGTGACAAGGACGATCATGACGATCGTGAACGCGATGAAGAGGTTGAATCCCTTATCGCCCAGCGTTTTGCGGGCGACCTCGGCCATCGACTTCCCACCCTCCCGCATGCTGATGAATAGCGTCGTGAAATCGTGAACCGCGCCGATGAAGATCCCACCGAGGACGATCCAAAGCCAGGCCGGGACAAAACCGTAAAGTACGGCCATGGTCGGTCCCAGGATGGGGCCCGCCCCGGCTATGGCCGAAAAGTGATGGGCAAAGACGACGTAGGTCTTGGTCGGCACGTAATCACGGCCATCGTTGAACCGCACGGCCGGCGTAGGGTGGTCGGGGTCCTCGCCCAGCTTGCGGGCGATAACCCTTGAATAGAAGCGGCCGGCCAGTCCAAAACAGATGATGGAGATGCCGAGCAAGATCAGAACGTTCATTGCTAACTCCCAAGCCTCTAAGAAACGGAAACCTTATAGCACAGGGGGTCCACGAAGTCAAAAAATGCAGGCCGGTCCCCCTAACGGCCATAGGACATGAGGTTGAATTTCGGATTTCACCAGAAGTCGGCGTCATCATCTTTGAAGAAAGGATCCTATTTGAAGAAAGGATCCTTTCGGCAATTTTGGGCCCGTCCCAAATTAACGTTGACAAGATGAGGGTCTTTGGCTTAAAATGGCTGTCTCTGGAGGACTAGAGTAGATATAAGGAGGCCAGAATGTCAAAAGCCGAAACCAATGTCGTCCCCTTGTGCGATGTTTTGTTGGTTCTACTGATCATCTACATGGTCATCACGCCCCTCGTCCAAAAAGGCATCTATGTCAAGTTACCCGAAACCCAGGCGGACTCCTCCGGCGGACAGCCCTCGGGCCTGGTCGTCCTGACCGTTCAAAAGAACGACACCATCCTGATCAATAAAGACCCCATCGAGCTCAGAATGCTCCTGGAAGAGCTCCGGCGCATCTATTCGACCCGCCAGGACAAAACGATCTTCATCCGAGCCCAAGCGAAGCTCCCCTTCAGCAAGGTCATGGAAGTCATGGACATCGCAAAGGGAGCCGGCATCGATGTTCTCGGGTTGATCCCGGAATACATCGAAGAATAGCGCTTCGTCCTCTTATTCCGGGAATAAGAAAAGTATGAAAGCGCGGACGCTTTTTTCTATTCTCTTGGTATCCTCAATGATCCCTCTTTCTGGACAAACCGAGCTTACGGGCCCCGTCACCAAAGAGGTGGTCCTTCAAAAATGCGCCGATTGGCAGCCGATCGCGGCGGCCTATAATCCGAAACCTGAGTTCATCGAGCGGTTAAGGAGCCTGACCCGGGAGATCCGGATCGAGGTCTTCCTGGGCGCGTGGTGCTCCGACAGCAAGACCCACGTCAGCGAGTATTTCAAGATCCTGGAGATGGCCGACAGCCCCCTCATCCAAACTTTATATATCGCCGTCCCCGAGGACAAGACAAAACGCGCGGCCCACTACCAGGGCAGGGACATTCTTAAGATCCCGACCTTCATCGTATTCGTGGACGGGCTGGAAAAGGGCCGCATCGTCGAGGCCCCTGCGAAAAGCGTCGAGGAGGACCTCGTCGCGATCATCGAGAGATGATCGGGCCGATGACCTCTCTCGATATCACCAACCGTTGAATTTCGTTCGTCCCCTCATAGATCTGCAGGAGTTTGGCGTCCCGCACCAACTTCTCGATGGGATAGTCCTTCATGTAGCCGTAACCACCGAAGATCTGGAGGGCGTCCACGGTGATCTTCATGGCGATGTCCGAGGCATAACACTTGGCCATGGCCGATTCCTTGCCTCCGGCCTTCCCGTTCTCGATGAGCCACGCCGCATGCCAGACGAGATGTCTGGCGGCATTGATCTCCATAGCCATCTGGGCGATCTTGAAAGCGGTATTCTGGTAGACGGCGATCGGTTTACCGAACTGAATCCGCGTCTTGGCATATTCAACCGCGTATTCCATGGCCGCCCGGGCGACGCCGACGCCGGCCGCGCCGACCGCCGGCCTCGTCCGGTCGAACGTCCTCATGGCCGCCAGGAAGCCGTGGCCTTCGCGGCCCAGTATGTTCTCCGCCGGGACCCGAGCGTCCTCGAAGAATATCTCGGCCGTGTTCGACGCCCTGTGCCCCATTTTGTCCTCGACCTTGCCGATGGAGACACCGCGGGTCGCCTTGGGAACGACGAAAGCGCTGAGCCCCCGGGGGCCCTTCTCCGGCGCCGCGTTGGCGAGGACCATAAAGAGATCGGCGACACCGGCGTTGGTAATGAAGCACTTGGACCCGTTGATGACGTAGTCGGAACCGTCCTTCCTGGCCGTCGTCTTGATGGCGGCCGTGTCGGAACCCGACTCATGCTCAGTCAGGCAGTAGGAGGCGAAGGTCATCTTCTGGGTGGCCGGGGTAAGGAACCGCTTCTTCTGCTCTTCCGACCCGAAAAGAAGGATGGGCGTGAAGGCGAGCGAGTTGGCCATCATCGACGTGTACATGCCCGCGCAGCCCCAGGCTAGTTCCTCGCTCAGGATCACAGTCTCCAGATCGCCCAGTCCGCCTCCTCCATATTCGGCGGGGATGGAGCTGGTGAGGAAGCCCGTGTCGAAAGCTTTCTTCATGACCGCCACGGGAAACTCCTCTCCCCTGTCATATTGGGCGGCCACGGGCCTCATTTCTTTCTCGGCGAATTCGTGGGCCATCTCCTGAAGGGCCTTCTGTTCATCGGTCATACTGAAATCGATCACCTTTCCTCCTCATCGAACACGGGCGGATACGGCTCGAAAAATACGGCGAATATATACTTTAACGGAGCGGCAAAGTCAAACCAACTCTGACACCGAAAGTTACCGATAGGACGTGAGTCGGAATTCCGGGATATGAATCCATTCTCGGGAATTGGCATCATGCCCCTGGAATTGAGGGTAACACCAGAATCCGGCGTCATCGCTTGAGAAACATCAGGCCTATCGGCAATTCGGGGTGACGGAGCTAACCTGCCTTATTCATAAAAATGCCGATGCGTTGTTTAACTCAAGCGATATCTGCGATATCTCCGCTAAACCGATTTATCATTCGGTTTCCGAAAGTTCATCTCAAGAAAACCGGCATTTTTACCCTCCGGGCGAGCCGATCCGGCCGCATCTGCTTTGTTGCGAAGGGTTCGCAGTACCGTGAGTACAGCTTCACCCTCCGCGCCTCGCATCTGCAGCCGCCTCAACTCGTGAAGAGGCCAGGCTAATACGAACGCAATAAAGGAAGTTAGAATGTATGAACGGCACTGAATGCCGTCCTCAAGCCCACGTAGCGGAGGGGGGACCCGTCGGCTTTTTCGACGGGGGGAACCGACGGGACTGGTTCCCCGGGGGCCGGGGGAGCGAGGGCGGCTTCAGGCTGTTTAAGGTCAGACGTAAAACTAATTAATGCGTTTGTATTAGAGCCCAACTTAGGCCCGGCTTGACACCCCCATATCCCGGTGGTAATGTTTTGATTCCGGACGAGGAAGATGTCTGAGTTATTTGCGCTTCTGGATAAAGTGAAAAAAGGCGGAGAGTTCATCCTCCG
>CAZSMW010000130.1:0-4999 GCA_964607985.1 uncultured Eubacteriales bacterium | reverse complement strand
ACTTACTCATGGTTTTTCAATATCCTCCGCATCTTCTTGCATCATGATAGACGCTTGGACAGAGAATGAACTCTCAACTCAGCGAGAAAGAGCTTGTTCGAATCGTGATTGCCTGCCAATACGAATTAAAATTCCCGTCCTTAGGGTACACTGTCTGGGTTCATTTGGAAGTAGACTCGGATGAACATCGCCGTCAGCCGGGCCTTTGGAGCGCTGAGGGTGGTTGTGATGGGAAGGGAGCCACTCGCGTTACATGGTACGGTGACACTGAAGGAAGAATCAGGGTGAAAAAAGCTTGATTTTCTCATACGCTTGAGTAATTATACTCAGTATCTTGAGTAAAACCTGTTTTCTTGGGGGAAAATGATGTATAAAAGGCCTCAATTCGCAGCCCTTTTCGACCGGATCCGGGAACCGCGCCGGTTTATTCAAGTTTTATCCGGACCCAGGCAATGCGGGAAGACCACCCTTATTAACCAGGTTTTGAGAGAGCTCCCCATCCCCTCTAAGTACGCGTCGGCGGACGCGCCGGAGGCGCACGTCCCGGCCTGGCTGGATCAGCAGTGGAACGCTGCCCGTTTGGAGATGGCTGCAGCCCCGCGCCGGGACTTCGTTCTGGTTCTCGACGAAATCCAAAAAGCCCCGGCGTGGAGCGAGACGGTCAAGAAGCTTTGGGATGAGGATACCCGAGGCGGGCTGGGTCTGAAGGTCGTGCTCCTCGGTTCGTCGTCGCTCCTTCTCCAGCGCGGATTGAGTGAATCCATGACCGGCAGGTTCGAGATCCTGCGCCTTGGCCACTGGACCTATAGCGAAATGCGAGAGGCCTTCGGATTTGACTTGGATGCATATATTTATTTCGGCGGCTACCCCGGGGCAGCCCCGCTCGTGTCCGAGGAGCGGCGCTGGCGCGATTATGTTCGGGATTCCATCATTGAGACGACGATTTCCCGGGATATCCTGATGATGAGCCGGGTGGACAAGCCGGCGCTGCTGCGGCACTTGTTCGAGCTCGGGTCCCTCTATTCGGGGCGTGTCCTGTCCTTCAACAAAATGATCGGGCAGCTCCAGGATGCCGGGAACACGACGACCCTGTCGCACTACCTGGACCTTCTTGGCACAGCGGGTCTGATGACGGGACTCCGGAAATATTCAGCGGCTCCAGTCAGGGGAAGGTCGTCGAGCCCGAAACTCCAAGTGTTGAATACGGCCCTCATGAGCGCGATGTCCACGGCGGATTTCAAGGCGGTCCGCGCGGACCCGGCGGCTTGGGGTAGGATGGTGGAGTCCGCGGTCGGCGCTCATTTGCTGGCGTCGACCGTCGGGCAGGAGATCCGCGTGAGCTATTGGCTCGAGAGCCGGAAGGAAGTGGATTTTATCTTGGAGAAGGGGGGCCGGTTGGCCGCGATCGAAGTAAAAAGCGGACGGGCTAGGGATGGGATCCCGGGCGTTGGTCTCTTTCTCAAAAGACACCCGGGCGCGCGGGCCCATCTCGTGGGGTCGGGCGGCATGCGGCTCGAGGAGTTCTTTGTGACTCCGGCCTCAGGCTTGATTTGATCAGGAGCAGGCCTATGGGCAGGGTATGATCCTATGAGCCTCCAAACAAACCATCGATGGACTTTCGGGCCGCGTTTTCGGAAGGGCGTTTTCGGATGGCGCTCCCAGCCGGCGATCGTGCGCATCCGGGAAGCGCTTTCCGAGATCAAGAAGACGGCCCGGAAAAACCCGATCCTTGGGGCCGAGGGGTCGATTTTGTTCCTCGAGAAAATTTCAGCCGCCATCGCCAATGTGGACGGATCGTCGGGGGCGATCGGCGCGGAGGTCAATGCCGCGGTCGACGTTTTGGTCCCGATCATCGCCGGGGCTCCGGCCGATGAAGCGTTACGGGGAAAATGGCTGGATCGACTTTGGCAGGCGGTGGAGAGCGATGATTATTCCTATATCGATCAACTTCCAGATCGATGGGGGGAACTGTGCGCTTCTCCGGAAACGGCGTCGATCTGGGCCGACTCGTTCATCGACACGGTCCGGATGAGTTGGAGCGGGGATCAAAACAGGGGAGGATTCTTCAACGGGAGCGCGGCTTGTTTGAGTGCTTTGTATACAGCTGGACGATTCAAGGAAATCCTCGATTTGGTCGGTTTGGCCCCCTATAAGTCCTGGGAATACCGGAAATGGGGGGTAAAGGCCCTCGCAACGATGGGGGAGAAGACCGAAGCGCTCCGATTTGCCGAGGATTCCCTTGGCCTGAACGTGAATCCGTTCTTCATCGCCGAAGCTTGTGAAAAGATTCTCCTCTCGCTGGGTCAAACCGAGGAAGCTTACCGCAAGTATTCCTTTACGGCCAATCGAAAATCGACCTACCTGGCCACTTTTCGCGCCGTCGCCTCTAAATATCCGGATCGCGCTCCGAGCGATATCCTGCGGGACCTTGTCGCCTCCACACCGGGGGAGGAGGGCAAATGGTTTGCCGCGGCAAAATCGGCGGGTCTTTACGAAGATGCCATCGAGCTGGCCAACCGCACGCCCTGCGATCCCAAGACCTTGACCCGGGCGGCGCGTGATCTGACGGAGACGGAACCGCGATTCGCCTTGGAAGCAGGGCTGGCGGCGCTCCGGTGGATCGCAGAGGGCTACGGATATGAAATAACCGGACTGGACGTCCAGGAAGCTCATGACCGGACCATGCGCGCCGCGGAAATCATCGGGTGCCGCGAAAACGCCCTGAGCCGCATTCGTAAGCTGGCCGCGAAAGATTCGGACGGCGGTCGAATCCTGGCCGCGATCCTCCGGCAAGATCCGGGAGGGATGCGGTGAGCGGGGTCAAGGGACTATATCCACGGGCGAGTACAGAGCGGAAATGGTAAGCAGAATTCCCATGATCACGGTAAACAGAAATCCCATAGGCAGGGTAAATGGAATTCCCATAGCCCGGTCCTCTATAGAGTTTTAGGGCAGGCGGAAGTCTGGGCGTCGGAGATAAAAGTTAGACCAATTATCGCTTGACTTTAGTTTCACTTAATTATATGGTTTCACCGGATGGTGAAACTATATAATATGATGAAACAATATTTAGAAAAAGACCTCGAATCTGCCGCTGAAGTGAGACTGAATTCTGTCCTGGGCGTCATTCCTTTTGTCGAGCTCAGGGGCTCCAAGACCAAGGTCAGAATCGGCGGCAATATGTTCGATCTCGTGGTAGATGCCGTTGTATCTGGGAGGCGGATGAAGCTTGTGGCTGAAGTCAAAACGCAAGCGGAGCCTCGTTTTGCCAGAATGGCGGCGCTGGAGCTCAAAAGCCGCATTCAAACCATTGAGAACGGCTTTGGAATTCTCATCGCTCCGTACATCAGCCCGGCGGCCATTCAAGTATGCCGAGAGGCTGGGATCGGCTGCATGGATCTCTCGGGCAATGTCTTTTTGTCGTTCGGCAATGTCTTTATTGAGAAAAACGGCATTCCGAACGCCTTTCTTGAGGCCCGCCCTTTGAAATCCCTCTTTTCTCCGAAAACAAGCCGGGTCTTGAGGGCGCTTCTCTCGGATCCATCAAGAGGATGGCATGTTGAGGAATTATCCAGAGCCGTGGACATCAGCCTGGGTCTCGCTTCAAAGGCAAAACAGGCGCTCCTCTCTCAGGAATGGATCAAGGAAGAAGGCCGAAGAGTCGTTCTCCTCAAGCCCCTTGAACTGCTGGAAGAATGGGCGAGAAACTATACGTACAAAAAGAACTGTCTTTCTTCGTTCTATAGCGGACTTTCCGAACAGGCCCTGGAGACGGCCATAAAAGACAAATGCGAGAAAAGCGGATATCGTTACGGGCTTGCTCTGTTTTCCGGGGCAAGAAGGGTTGCGCCGTTTGTGCGCTTCCCGAAATTTTTCTCCTACGTTGAGGGCCCCATCGCGGATATCGCCGAGGTTCTGCGGCTCAAGAAAGTGGAGAGTGGCGCTAACGTGACCTTGTTGGAGCCTTATGATGCCGGAGTATTCCAGGGGCTTCGGGGAATCAGCGGAATGAACGTTGTTTCCGACATCCAGCTCTATCTTGACCTGAGAAGCTACGGCGCGAGGGGGGAGGAGGCGGCGCAGGCGATATTCGAGCAAAGGATAAAACCGTCGTGGTGAGTCGGAGCGATTACGGTGAGCGGGAAGTGGAGGCTTGCCGGTCCGTCCTCCTCGAACTCGTTCACGTCCTGGGTGAGTTCAAGGAGCACATGATCATTATCGGGGGATGGGTTCCGACGTTTCTATTTCCCCGGGCTGAAGAGCGTCACATCGGCAGTCTCGATATCGATGTCGCTTTGGATTTCAAGGAAATCCCGGATAATTCGTATCAAACGATTTTGACGGCGCTTCTAAAAAACGGCTATGTTCAGGACCCACGCCAACCGTTTCGGTTCTATAGAAAAACAAAGACGATCGACGACACAGAAATGACGGTTGAAATTGACCTCATGGCCGGTGAATACGGAGGAACCGGAAAGGGGCGGCGAACCCAGAGAATTCAAAACGTGAGAGCCAGAAAGGCCAGGGGCTGTGACCTGGCTTTTACGAATTCGGTAGCCGTGGCAATCGAAGGAGGAAGGCCGGGAGGCGGGCGTGACCGAACCAGTTTTCTAGTTGCCGGGATCGTCCCAGTCCTTGTCATGAAAGGGATGGCCCTGCTTGACCGGATGAAAGAAAAAGACGCGTATGACATTTATTACTGCATCGAGCATTTCGCCGGCGGACCGGAGGCTCTGGCCGGCGAATTCGCACCGTCTTCTAACCACTTGCTCGTCCAGGAAGGACTCGCAAAAATACGAAGCAAGTTTGCCTCGATTGACCATATCGGCCCCAAGTGGGTCGCGGACTTTTTGGAAATCGCCGATATAGAAGAAAGGGAGATTGTCATCCGCCGAGCCTACGAAAAAACGGCGGATTTTCATGACCTTATCTGCGCTAAGGAGTGGGGGAGTTAGCCAACTATACCGTGACACTGAAGGTAGAAACCTACGTCGCGAGA
>CAZSMW010000129.1:0-22924 GCA_964607985.1 uncultured Eubacteriales bacterium | reverse complement strand
TCATCGCTTTTTACGCCGCCGGTTATACCCTGAACATGTTGACCCTGGGAGGTCTGGCCTTGGGGGTGGGGATGCTCGTGGACAATGCCATCGTCGTCATCGAGAACACCTTCCGGCACATCGAGGAGGGGATGGACAGCCGATCGGGCTCCGTCGTCGGAGCATCCGAGGTCGGCATGGCCATCACGGCCTCGACCCTGACGACCATCGTCGTTTTTCTGCCCATGGTCTTCGCCACCGGCATCACGGCCAAGCTCACCAGGGGCCTGGCCCTGGCTATCACCTTCTCGTTGCTCTCCTCGCTTTTCGTCGCCCTGACGATCGTGCCGCTCCTCTCCTCCTTTCTCTTCAGGAAAGCGAAGTCTGTCCGGAAGGAGGACGGGGAGCCCGCCGGGAAGAAACCGTGGTACCTGACCTGGCAGGGCTTCGAGAACGCCAAGGCTTTTTATCGGCGGCGTCTCGAGGCATCCCTGCGCCGGCGAAAGCTCTTCCTTTTCTCGGTCATCGGGGTGTTCATCCTTTCCTTGGTCCTCATTCCCATCCTGGGGACGGAGTTCATGCCGACCATGGACCAGGACATGCTCATGATCAAGATCCGGATGCCCGTGGGGACCTCCCTCGCGGAAACGAACCGGGTCACCCTTCTTGTCGAGAGCCAGGCGAAACTTGATCCCGAGATCAGCATCGTCACGGCCCAGGTCGGGTCCCAAGCCGAGGTCAATCCCGCGGACTCGGGCTCGCAGGCCTCCGCCTCCGGACCTCACGAGGCCATCTTATACGTAGGGCTGAAGAAAAAAGAGCTGAGGTCCAGGACAGCGGCCCAGATCCTGGAAAGCCTCCGCGCGAAACTGCCCAAGGTCAAGGACGTCAAGTTCGAGTCCCTCGATATGTCTGCAAGCTTCATGGGCGGGGCCCAGACCCCGATCGACATCAAACTTTTCGGGAAGGACCTTGACGTCCTCAAGCAAACCGCCACCGTCATCGTAGACCGGATCAAAAGCATCGAAGGCGTAAGGGATGCGACCCATACCCTCGCCGCGGCCAAGCCCGAATATCACATCCGCATCGACCGCGAAAGGGCTGCTCAGCTGGGGCTCATGATCAGCCAGGTCGGGACGACCGTCCAGGCGGCGACCCTTGGCAAGGTGGCGACACGCTACCGGGATGCTGATGAAGAGATCGACGTCCGTGTCCGGTTCAAGACGCCCTATCGGGACAACATCGCCGAGATCAGGAATATTCCCCTGTTCACGGCCCTCAACAAGACGGTCTACCTGGACCAGATCGCTTCGATCGAACAGGGAAGCGGGCCGATGCAGATCAGCCGCGAAAACCAGTCCCGGCGCGTTTCCATCAGCGGGAATATCGTCGGCCGGGACCTTGGCAGTGTCGTGAGAGACATCAAGAAAAGATTAGGCGGCCTGGAAAATGAGCTCCCCCAAGGCTATTTCATCGAATACGGAGGCGCCTACGAACAGATGATCGAAGCCTTCAAGGTCCTCTTCGCCGCCATGGCACTGGCCACGCTTCTCGTCTACATGGTCATGGCCTCCCAGTTCGAATCCCTCCTCCACCCGTTCATCATCATGTTCACGATCCCCCTCGGGCTCATCGGCGTCGTCATCGGGCTGATGGTCACGGGGAGGCCGGTCAACTTGCCCGTCATGGTCGGGTTTATCCTCCTTGAGGGTATCGCCGTCAACAACGGCATCGTTATGATCGATTACGTCAACCAGCTCGTCCGAGGCGGGATGGCGAAACGCGAAGCCATCCTCCTGGGATGCTCGACGCGCCTCAGGCCTGTCCTGCTGACAGCCCTGACCACGATCCTGGGCATGTTGCCCATGGCCATGTCCACGTCCTCCGGGGCGGAATTCAGGGCCCCGATGGCCGTCACCGTCCTCGGAGGCCTCACGGCCACGACGTTTCTGACGCTGTTCGTCATCCCGATCATCTACAGCTTATTTGAAAAGGTGACATTCAAGGAAAAGAAGGGTTAGGTTCCGCGGGCCTGGTTCCGTCCGGCTAAATCTTGTATTTCAGGAAGGCCCCGACGCTTCCGTAGCGATCGAGCCGTGTGGTCGCGTCGATTTGTTTCACGGTGCATTTGTGCTTCCAAGCTGTCTCGATGGCTTCGTCGATGACGTCCGTGACGGGGTCCGTTTTCCTTCGGCAGACCGGGCAGATCTCATCCTCGAGATAGAGGAATTTGCAGTTGGGGCAGGCACGACCTTCCTTTGAGAAATTGTGGGTCACGACCAGGGTCTGGACCTCGAACTGGTTGAGCCTCTGCAGGGTTTCCCTCACTCCCGAGCAAGCCCTGCCTCCGCGCTCGAGTTCGGCGATGAGCTTCTGGACGATCTCCGACTCCTCGTCCGTCTTCAGTCCGTTCTCGATCTCCCCGGCCTCTTTGAAGACCACCGCGGCGGAGTCGGCCGGCTTAGCCTTCATCCGGCCCTTGAGGCGGTCCTTGACATAAGCGTGGAGGAGCGGCTCGAGGATAGGATAGGAGTCGTCATCGCAGCCCAGGAACAACGACGCGAAATGGTCCTTCTTGAAGATATCGAACGTCATCCGGGAGGCCTTCTTGAAATGTTCCAGGACATGGGCTTCGATGTGCCGCTCGATGCGTTTGGACTCGTTGCCCTCGTATCCCCCTCTCTTGACCCGGCCCGGGACGTCGCTGGTCAGTTTGTTGAGAGGAGTAATTTCCCCCATATAGACTTCGTACCACCGGGCTTCCCGCCGGCTGAGGAGGAAGACACAGATGTGACGGTATTTGTCCAGGATGGCCGGCAGCGGCCGGACGTAAAAATTCTGGTCGATGACGAACCTGTTCCTGGGGCCGTGGGGTAGGAATAACGGCTGCCAGAAGCCTTTTCGGGAGCATGAGAATAGTGCGAGCCCGGCGTGGTTGAAGGACCCGAGGTTCTGGGCGCAAAAGGCGCTGATCTTCTCCAGGTCAAGGGCCAGTGATTCCTTCTTCTCCCGGGCGAGGTCCATGGCTTCAAGGCGTGCTTTGCCCTCGTTGAGAACCTGCTTGAGCGAGACCATGATCTCTTTCTTCAACAAACGGCTCTTGTCGGTATCCAGATAGAAAGACGTAACGGGGAAGTTCCCGCTCTTGAATTGGGTCAGGGACTCGATTTGGGCGCGGCCTGTAAATTTCATGAAACCTCCTTAAGGATCAGGGAATGCATGCGAACCCTTTTGACGGGTTGGTGAGATGAAGCCACTGCCTTTAAGATAAAGGCCGGGCCGGCGTTTGTCAAGTCGCCGATGAGAGCGCCTTTACAGACGGCCCTTTTCCGGCTATAATTAACGCCTTGACCTGAGACTTTTCAGGCCGCGGAAGTGGCGGAATTGGCAGACGCGTAAGCCTCAGGAGTTTATGGCCGTTTGGCCGTGGGGGTTCAAGTCCCCCCTTCCGCACCAGTTTTTTCCCATGTCTCCGGCCCGCAACATCCTCCTCATCAATCCCTGGGTCTATGATTTCGCGGCCTACGATTTCTGGATGAAACCGCTGGGCCTGCTCTATATCGCGGCCGTCCTCGAGCGGCACACATCCTGCCGGCTGGACCTCATCGACTGCTTGGGACACGGCCCTGCCCGCGCCGAGGGACCGCTCCGCCTCAAGCCCGACGGCCGGGGCCCCTATCCCAAGGTCGAGGTCCCGAAACCCGCTCCGCTGAAGCGAGTCCCGAGGCGATATTCGCGCTATGGGATCCCCGTCCCTTTGTTCCGGGAAGCGCTGGACCGCGTTCCCATCCCTGACCTCGTCCTCATGACGTGCACCATGACCTACTGGTATCCCGGTGTCCAAACGGCCGTCGATCTGGTGCGCAAGAAGTTCGGTGGGGTTCCTATCGTCCTTGGGGGCGTTTATCCCACGCTCATGCCTACGCATGCGGCCGGGCACACGGGCGCCGACATCATTGTCCGGGGCTCCGGCGAAAACAAGATCCTGCCCCTGGTCCGGGAGGTCCTTGGTGCAGGGCCGCTCAACGCCGGGGAATTCGCCGCCCTCGATGACCTGCCGGATCCCGCCTTCGGTCTTTTGAGAGACAGGACGTGGCTTCCTCTGCTGACGTCCCGCGGCTGTCCTTATCGGTGTTCCTTTTGTGCGAGCCGCCTGCTTTACGAGGGTTTCGAGCAGCGGCCGCCGTCCTCCGTCGTGGCGGAAGTCGAGAGGTCTTCGGCCCGATTCGGGACCAAGCATTTCGCTTTCTATGACGACGCCCTCTTCCTGAACAAATCAAGTCACCTTGTTCCCATCCTTGAAAGTGTCCTGGTCAAAGGACTTAACGTGAGCTTCCACACTCCGAACGGCGTCCACGTCCGGGAGATCGACGAGGAGTTCGCCCTGCTCCTCAAGCGGGCAGGGGTGAAGTCGATCTACCTGAGCCAGGAATCCGTGGACGGCAAGCTCCTGAAGGAAAGGTCGCCCAAGGTCCTGCCCGGAGATCTGGCCCGGGCTCTTGCTTGTCTGGAAAAGGCGGGCTATGTGAGGGGCGAGATCTCAGTCTATCTGATCGTCGGGCTTCCCGGTCAGGACGCTGCGACCATCCGGGAAAGTATCCGCGCCGTTCAGGAGCTCGGGGCTGTGCCCCGCCTGGCCCATTTCTCCCCGATCCCGGGCACACCGGAATTCGACACCCTGGTCCGACGGGGGGTCCTGGCGCCGGACGCCGATCCCCTGCTCCACAATAAAACCGCCCTGCCCTATCTGGGAGGAGATCTCTCGCCGGAAAACCTGGCGGAGATCCGCAGAATCCTACTCATACGAAATGGATGAGAACCTGCTATAATGATCCCAAGGATCCGATGACATGAAAAAACTCTATTGGGCGACTATCTTCGTGCCTTTGGTTCTGTGGACCTCCTGCCGGCTTTACAACCTGGAGCGGAAACTGGACCCCAAGGACCGGGACTTCGTGTCCAAGGTCCAGTACATCATGACCGGGGAGGAGAGGAAGATCTTCCTCGAGCTCCCCGACGCTGAAAAGGTCAAGTTCAAGGAGGAGTTCTGGAAACGCCGCGATCCCGATCCGGACACCGAGGAGAACGAGTACAAGACCGAGTACTTCAAGCGTGTGGACCAGTCCGGCGTGATCTTCCACGGCGAGGGGAGACCTGGATGGCTGACGGACCGCGGCCGGATCTATATCCTCTTCGGCCCGCCGAGCGAGAGGATGACCTATCCGATGGACGCGGGGGGCTACTGCCGCGAGGTCTGGTATTACGGGGGGTTTCCCGTGATCTTCATCGATGAGCACTGCTCCGGGAATTTCACCATGACCGCCATCAACCTGGAGCACCTCCAGGAGCTCAATATCGCCCAGGCCTACTTCCAGAAGACCTTCACCCAGGAGAAGAAATTCTTTGACTACGACGTCGTTATAAGGAAGAAGACCTCCGGCGGCGATCGGTATGAAGGGACCATCGTCATCGACGTCCCTTACAGGGGACTTTGGTTCGTCGCCAAGGACGGCAAGCTCGGGACGACCATGGACGTCCAGGCCGTGCTGAAGACCGGATCCGGGGCGACGTTCTGGAGCGATCGGAAGACCTTCGAGATCTCGGCCGGGGAGGATGACCTGAAAGCGCGCCGCGAAGAGTCCTACAAGATCGAGTTTCCTTTCGTCTTAGAAGGAGATCTGGACGCTCTCCGGCAGGGGAAGAACATGCTCGAGCTGACCATCAAGAATTCGACGGAACGCGAAGAGCTCATGAAGGCTATCGAGTTCCTGTTGGACTAGAACTCGAGGCTCAGGCTGATCTGCACCGTCCGGACGCCGCTCACGGACAGAACCTTCTCGAAGGTCGGGCTGATCACCCGCTGTCCCAGGTTCGAATTTTCAGCTCCCGGGAACCAGAACCCCGCATCATTGAAATCCAGGACGCTCGACTTGCGGCCCAGCAGGTTGAAGACGTCCGCGAAGAACCTCAACCTCTTTCGGTTCCTCAGCATGAACTCCTTTTCGATTCTCAGGTCCAGGCTCTCGACGGAGTTGGTGCGCCGGGAACCCGGTTTCTCCAGGAAGACCGTGACGGGAGAGGCCGTGACGCCGTTCAGCTGGGCCCAGGAATCCGGAGGTAGGATGGTCACGGATCTAGCCCAGGGCGCCCCGCTCCAGTGGGAGAAATATAGGGTCAGGAAGAAGTCCCAGGGGAACTTGTAGGTGCCCATGAGCCTGATGGAGGTCGGACGGTCCAGATCGAGCCGGGAGTCCGCCGGAACATTGACGAAGGAGTTGGGCGTGCTGATGGCCGTGGAGAATCCGGAGGACTCCGCGGTCTTGAGTCCGATGTTTCCCGTGGCCTTGCCCCAGACCGCGGAACCGTAGAACTGCCAGTTGTCGGACATCCGCTTCCTGATCGTGAGCTCAAACGCGCCGTACTTCCTCTTGAGCTGGGGGACGTTCTGGAGGCGGTCGAAGACGGCGGGGGCGGAGTCGGACCTGAAAAAGACCGTCACCGGGATTTCCGCATAATCTCCCGCGGCGGGAACGATCGTCTTGAAGGGGACCCAACAGCCAGGGGACGGGCTGTCCGCGGAATACCATTCGACGCCCGAATCGGGATCGTAGAGCACGTTCTCCAGGATGTTCGTCTGGTTCTTGGCGATATACTCGAGGGAAACCGTCAGGTCCTTCATGACCTCCTGGTGGAGGCCGACGGTCAGCTCGTTCGTGTAAGGCGCTTTGGCGTCCGGAGAGACCCGTTTCTTGAAGTAGCTCTCTTCGTAGATCCGGTAGTCATCGGGAAAGAGGGCATAGGTGTCGGCGGAGTCCACTTTGCCGTTCCCATCCTCGTCGTACCATTCGAACGAATGGGAGCGCGTCGGCGAGAAAGACGCCATCTCCTGGATGGTGCCGAGGCTGAGGTATTCCGAATACCGCGAGAACGATGTTTTGAGGATGGACCTGCCATTCCCGAAGAGGTCCAGGCTCAGCCCGGCCCTCGGCGAAAGGGCGTTCCAGACCATCACCTGGTCCCAAGCTTGGATAACGTTCGCATCGTAAGGGTTCAGACCGTAAGTGGGCTTGATCAGGTCGGTCCCGATCTTGACCGAAACAGCGTTTCCGCTCTGGGACTTGGAAATGGCCGGCAGTCGGGCCGCGCTGTGGTCGAACCTCAGTCCGAGGTGGATCGTGGCCCGCTGGGCGATGGTCAGGGCGTCCTGGACGTAGAAGCCCAGTCGCTTAATCTCCTCTTTGAGGATCAAGCCGTCTGCGACCTTACCGGCGAGGGAAAATGAGACCAGCCCTTTGCCCACGGTCTTTCCGGTTTTGGGGGAGACGGCGGTTCCGTAAAAATAGGGGTTCCCTGCGAAATAGGTCACAGTGAGATTGTCGTCCTTCCAGGTCGAAAGGTCCCCGTAACCGTCCTCATATTCCGCTCCGGCCCTGAGTTCATGGGCAATTCCCATGATCCCATTCTGGATTCGCGTGATGGAGACTGCCCCCTTGAATCGTCTCGCCGTCGACTTTTCGTTGAAGGGAGCGCTTCCCCAAGCGCGGCCGGACACCGCGTCTGTGTAATAGGGCAGGTTCTGTCCGCCGCCGATGAGAGTGAGAGGGGTCGAGCGCTGGGCGAGCCCGACGGAGAGGTCGACGAACGTGTTCTGGTCCATTCTATAATTGACGATCCCGGAAGCCGCGAACAGGCGGTTGTGGTCCAGGGCCCGGCTGGCTTCCCTGGGCGTGTTCAGGGACAGGAGGGGTTCATAGACGGGCTGATACCGGTCCTGGTAATTGACCGAGGCGATGGCCCGGATATTTGAAGTGACCTGGGTGCTGATCTTAAGGAAGGTCATGAGGTCACGGTTGCTCCAGCGAAAGCCGTCATGAACGGTGCCGAGCGGGTCTGTCCAGGGCTGAAACGGAGTCTCTTTGGAACGCAGGTCCAGGCGGGTATTCATGAAGAACCAGGCCCGGTCCTGCATGATCGGCCCGCCCATGTTGAGAGAGAAATCCCAGTGCCTCTGGGCCGCCTCCGGCGCCGCGACCCCTTTTTCGGCCAGGTCCTTTTCCGACCAAAGCTCCTTGGAAAGGGACCTGCTCGAATGGGTGAGATGGAGGTCGCCGAGGAACTGGTTCCCGCCGGACTTGGTGACGATGTTGATAAACCCTCCCCCGGAGGGATAGGTTTCCGCGGGATGAGAGGTCGTCTCGAATTCAACCTCCTCGATCACATCGACGTTGAAGTTCGCGAAAGGAGCCATGGTCAATGGGTCCGTGAGGTCAATCCCCCCGAGGACGAAGGCGTTGGCCCTAACGGTAGAACCATGGAAGGCGAAGTCCTGGTCCGGAAAGGCAGGATCCACGACGATGCCGGGCGCCAACCCGGCGATCGATGAGAAATCCCTGGTCAGGGGAGCGTGACGAAGGATGTCCTTGTCGGCGACGAACGGGTTCTTGGCGGACAGGGCGTCGACCCGGGGAGTGGCCCCGAGGCTCGTGATCTCCTCCTCGATGTCCGTGGCTTCCAGCTTGAAGTTCAGGGCCAGGGCCTTCCCAACATTTATGAGGAGGTTGTCGACATTGACCGTCTTGAATCCCGGCATCTCAACCGTCACTTTATAAGTCCCGGGCGGCAGCAGGATGAAGGCGTAGCTTCCCGTGTCGGCGGTGATGTAGTTCTGGATCCCGAGCAGGGTGGGCGAGGCGACGTAGATGAAGGCTCCGGGCAAGGGATAGCCCTGCTTGTCCGTGATCCGGCCTTTGAGGGATCCGGTGAGGCGGTCGGCGAACGAGGTGGACGCGAGAGCGAGGACCACGAAAAGCGCCGCCAGGGCGGGATTCGGTTTCTTGACCACGGGGGCCTCCTTCATGACCGGCTTATTTCCTTGATAATCTATGCTTTAATTCTCGGTTCGATTCGGACATTATATCGTTTTTGCCGCTTGAGATGCAAAACATTTAAACGGCCGCCTGACTGGAATGGTTGCGGATCTGCGGTCTTGGGCCGAAGCTTTAGAGTCAAGAATTCCCGAGTAAGGCTTGGTCCCCGGCCCATGAAGCTGCTCCGATGAGGCCCGCGTCGTTGCCCAGGCCGGCTTTGTCTATGGAACAGCAGGCAAAAGACACCCGGTGGGACCGCCTCCGAGCTTCTTCCACGGCCGGAGGCAGGAGGTATTCGCCCGTCGTCATGACCCCGCCCCCCAGGATGATCCTTTCCGGGTTCAGAAAGTTGATGACGATGCCCAGGCCGATCCCCAGGTAATAGCCGGAGCGGGCGAAGCTCTCCCGGGCGGCCGGATCGCCCAGTTTTGCCCGGTTGTAGACATCCTCCGAGGTCAGCCCTTCGTCCTTCCCGGCGAGCGCCGCGTAGTTACTGACGATCTTGGGGGCCGAGGCCTCAGTTTCCAGACAGCCGATGTTGCCGCAGTTGCATTTTGACCCTTCCGGGTTGACCGTGATGTGTCCGAGCTCCCCGGCGAAACCGCATTTGCCTTGCCAGAGCTTGCCGTCGAGGATGATCCCGGACCCGATGCCCGTCCCTACGGTCAAGAGCACCAGGGACTGAGCGCCGTGCCCGGCCCCATGTTTGTATTCGCCGAAAGCGGCCATGTTGGCGTCGTTGTCGATCCGGAAGGGGACGTCAAGAAATCTTTTAAAGGCCGGAACGAGATCAAAGCCGTTGAGACTCGGGTAATTAGGGGAATGAAGAATCTTCCGCTCCCGAAGACTGAAGAACCCGGCAAAGCCGAACCCGGCTGCTTTGATCCTTCCCGGGTGGCCCTTCTTGAGGTCCAGCCAGATGCGTTCCAGGAGGCCGAGAAGGCCGTTGATAGAACCCGGGCTGGGCGTCTTCTCCCTGAGGATGATCGTTCCGTTTTCGTCGATGAGCCCATACTTGAGCTGGGTCCCGCCCAGGTCAAAACCCGCGTAAAGCCGTTCTTTCATCTTTTCTTCCCCAGGACCGCGTAGTTCTGCGGCGCGAACAGGAGGTCGTTCAGCCGGTCGAAGTTCTCGTTCATCATCGAGGTCCTCTCGTCGGCGCCCGGCAGTTCCCGGAGCCGTTCCGTGTCCAGGGGGGCCGAGTAACGGATCTCGACGTCCGAGAACCCCGCGCTCTCGAGCACGAACTGGAGGGCCCTGGGATGAACGGGCTTCTCGTGGCTGAGATCGAGGAAGTAGATCTGGACCAGGGCGAATACCGAAGCCGGATTCACGGTCTCGATGACGATCGTTCCGCCAAGGGCGAGCTTGGCGTAGGCCGTATCCACCAGCCTTTTGATGTAGGCCGGACGTAGGTGCTCGACGACCTGGGATGAAAAGATTCCGTCGAGCGAACCGTCCGGGGCCTCGGCGAGGCGCTCAAGGATGTCCCCCTGCCGGCAGTTCAACCCTTTATCGAGGCAGATTTCGATCATCTGACCGTTGAGATCCACTCCCTCCCCATCGATGTCGTTATCTCGGAGGAGATCCAGGAACTCTCCCTGGCCGCAGCCGAGGTCGAGAACCTTGCCGCCCTTTCGGAAGGCGTCCGCGTAGACGAGCTGTTGTTTCCGGATGTCCTCTTCGGAGCCGCGGAACCTGTTCTCGAACCCGGCGTAGCGCCAATCCTCCAGGGGCCCGAGAACGGCCCGGACTTCGGCCGGGGATGGTTTCTGCCCTTTTTCCAGAACCAGGATAAGGGAATCCAGCTTCTCCCGGATGAGGAAGAACTTCTTCATCAGGATCTGGACATCCCCATATTCGACGGCGAGTTTATCCACCCGCCACTCCATGCTCTTGAAGATCATGCCGACATGATTGCTTCCCAGCGCCTCAAATTCCCGGTCCTTTGCGTCCATCAGGGGGGGGAGCTTCCTAATGAGCTCGAGGACAGCGGCCGTTTGGGTGCGCGTCTCCCTGGCTTGGTCATCGAGGAGTGTCGCGACCTCCTTAAGGGCGGCCGCGGCCAGGCCGACGAACTCCGCCGGGGCGCCGGGACATTTACGCCCGAAAAGGGTCCTTTTTTGGGCAGGAGGGACTTTGAGGGAAACGGACAGTTCTTCAAGGCGGGCGATGGATTCTTTCAGGCAGACAGACCTCAGGATGAGCGAGTCTTCAGCGTCCATCGCTTTGAGCTCGCTGTCCATCTCGCTCCGGGCGAGATCGTCCTCCTTCGACCGGCGCTCTTCGGCGAGTTTCTCGAGGGTCCGACTCATTACGGATCAGTTGGAGGAAGGGGGGTCCTTCTTGGCGGGCTTGTCCTTGTCGTCGTCTTCCTTGGTGTGCATCGACTTCTTGAAGTTCTTGATTCCGTCGCCCAAGGATTTGCCGAGATCGGGGAGCTCCTTGGCGCCGAAAATGATGATGACGATGAGCAGGATGAGCAGGAGTTCCGTGGGTCCGATGGGTCCGAATAAAAACATGAAAACCTCCTACATCTACCTCTCAACGGTACTTGAGTCATGGAGAAAAGTCAAGGAAACGAGTGGGGGGCTCAGATGGACGGGAGGGTGCGATTCGTTTATACTGTCCGCGTGAAGAACATCCGAAATTTTTCGATCATCGCTCACGTGGACCACGGTAAATCTACCCTGGCCGACCGGTTCATCGAGGTGACCGGCGCCCTGCCTGCCCGCGAGCTGAAAGAGCAGGTCCTGGACACCATGGACCTTGAGCGGGAGCGGGGGATCACCATCAAGGCCCAGACCGCCCGGCTCCTCTACACGGCCAAATCCGGCGAGGAATACGTCCTGGACCTGATCGATACGCCCGGTCACGTGGATTTCTCCTATGAGGTATCGAGGAGTCTTCTAGCCTGCGAGGGGGCGGTCCTGGTTATCGACGCCTCCCAGGGGGTCGAGGCCCAGACCCTGGCCAATACCTACCTCGCGGTCCAGAACAACCTCCTCCTCATCCCGGTCATCAACAAGATCGACCTGGTCCAGTCCGAGATCGAACAGACCCTTGACCAGATGGAGAACATCATCGGCCTCAAGCGCGAGGACGCGCTCTTGGTCAGCGCCAAGAAAGGCACGGGTGTCGACGCCGTCCTCCAGGCGATCGTCGATCGCATCCCGCCTCCCAAGGGCGATCCGGACGCGCCGCTCAAGGCCCTCCTCTTCGACTCCTGGTTCGACTCCTTCCGGGGCGTCGTCGTCCTCGTCAGAATCATTGACGGCGAGCTCCGGACCGGCAATAAGATCCTGCTCATGGCCGCCGACGCCGAGTATGAGGTTGAGGAGGTCGGCTATCTGACGCCGAAGCCTGTCAAAGTGGGCAGACTCCTCGCGGGCGAAGTCGGTTACGTCATCGCCGGGATCAAGAAGCTCGGCCACGCCCGGATCGGGGAGACCATCACCCTCAAGAAGGGCCCGACCGCTCAAGCCCTGCCCGGGTTCAAGGAGGCCAAGCCCATGGTCTTCTGCGGCATGTTCCCGGCGGGAGAGAGCCGCATCGAGGACCTTCGGGACGCCCTGGAGAAGCTCCGGCTGAACGACGCATCGTTCCATTATGAGCCGGAGAACTCGCCGGCCCTAGGCCTCGGGTTCAGGGCCGGGTTTCTCGGCCTCCTGCACCGGGAGATCGTCCAGGAACGGCTGGAGCGGGATTTCCAGCTGAGCCTCGTCACGACGGCCCCGAGCGTCAACTACCGGGTGACCACCACGACGGGCGAAATCCTTGATGTCCAGAACCCCTCCCAGCTTCCCGATCCCCAGAAGATCGCGAAAATCGAAGAACCGGTCATCCGGGCGCTCATCCTGACCCCGGACAAGTACCTGGGCAACATCCTGAAACTCCTCGAGGGCAAGCGCGGCGAGCAGAAGAAGATGGAATACATCTCCACCCAGCGCATCCTGTTGACCTACGAGCTTCCCTTGAACGAGGTCGTCTTCGACTTCTACAACCAGCTCAAGTCCTGCTCCTCGGGCTACGCCTCGATGGATTATGAATTCGTGGGCTACCGGCAGGAGGCTCTGGTGAAGCTGGACATCCTGATCAATCGTGAAGCGGTGGACGCGCTGTCCCTCATCGTTCATGAGGACAAGGCATATAATATAGGACGGGCGCTGGTCGAGAAGATGCGCAAGGTCATCCCGCGGCAACAGTACGAGGTCGCCCTCCAGGCCGCGATAGGCAACCGCATCGTCGCACGCGAGACGGTCAAGGCCTACCGCAAGGACGTTCTGGCCAAGCTCTACGGCGGCGACTACACGCGCAAGATGAAGGTCCTGGAGAAGCAGAAAGAAGGCAAGAAGCGCATGCGCCGCGTCGGCAAGGTCGAGATCCCCCAGGAGGCCTTTCTGGCCATCCTGGAGATCAACAAGTAATTCTAAAGTTGCTATTTAGGGCGGAATAAAGTACAAATAACCTGATGGATAAGAAAAGGGCTGAACATGTTCTCGACAATGGCGTAAAAGTGCTGGCGGAATTCCTGCCGCTGAAAACCTATCTCTATTTCCCCGTACTCTATTCCATCTGTGTCTGGGCGGTTCGTCGGATCTTCGACCTGAAGGAACGAGTTCTGGCCTGGCAGGTCTGGCTCGAGCCGGGGATGGTCGAGAGCAAGCCGGACGCGTTCATCCTGAACTTCTTCGAGAGGACCGAGGGGGTCCGGGAGGCCTTCGCCGACGAGGTCCGCGCCAAAGACATGGCGGCCTTGCGAAAGGCTTTCGCCGGGCTCTACCCTGTTTGCGGACTCGAGGACGCGTTCCTCCTGGCTCTCTTCCAGGAGGACCTCGAAGCCGGCGACTTCAGAAAGATCGCTGATGAATTCGGAGAACGGGCGGCCCGGGCCATCGAGGACATCAAGCCCGCCGGGTCGGGCCCGGAGTTCTGGCGCGGCATGCAAAGCGTAGGCATGGATATAGCCAGACTTGGCATCCACGTCATGTCCGACGCGCAAGTCCGGAAGCTCATCCTGGACCGCATCCGCAAGAAACTTAAAAAAGACGAGGATTGAGGGGACCGTGGGGGACGCGTGATAAGACCGCGAAGCCCTTGGCGTCCCGTTTTATGCGCCTTCGCCTTTCTAGCCGTCCTGCTTCTCGCCGGTTGCGGTTCCCACCTTAAGCGGGCCAAGTTCTATTATTCCGAGGGACAGTTGCGGACCCGCGCTTACGAAACCTCACCGTCCGTCGCTTCCTACAAGCGGGCCCTGCTTGAAGCGGAGAAAGCGGTCCGTTCGAACCCCTCGGCCCAGGCTTTCATGCTCAAGGGTCTGTCTGAGGCGTGTCTCGAGAAATGGCCGGACGCCGAAAAAAGCTTCCTTCAGGCTTTTGCGCTCGGGTTCGCTGAAGGGGAGGAATGGGCGCGCGATGTTTCCCTGCTCGGGCTCGGGTCCTCGCTTGAAGAGCTCGGGCTTAAGGACGCGGCGCTCAGGAATCTCCTCGTCCTCGTCGACAAGGCGAAGTTCAAGCCCGCCCGGCTCGAAGCCGCCCGCCGGTACGTCGACCTCAGCCTGGCCGCGGCATCGGGCCACGACGAGAAAGAGAAGACCCGCGCCCTCGCCGCCGTCGCGAAAACCCTTGAAAAACTCATCGACGGGGATTTCGCATGCGGTTTCTATCATTACCTTCTCTCCCAAACGGAAAGCCACCGCGAGGATTACCGGAAGAGTTTCGAGGAGGCCGCGATCGCCCGCGAGCTGGGTCTGCCTTCGGAAAAGGTCCTCCGCGACAACGACCTGCAGATCGTTTTCATCCGGGGCCAAATGAAGGAGCGGCTTTCTCCGGACGACGGGAAGGCCTTCGATGAGCTTTACGCGCGATGGACCCGGAAGTGGGGATGGAAGGACCCGCTGACGCCGAACTGGAAAAAGGAGTAAGGCATGCTTCCGGCCATCGCGTGGAAAAAGAACAAGGTCGTCATGATCGACCAGCGGAAGCTCCCGCTGAAGGAGATTTACCTCGAATGTGACAGATACGATCAGGTCGCCCGGGCCATCGAGACCATGGTCATCCGCGGCGCTCCGGCCATCGGCGTTGCGGCGGCCTATGGCGTCGCGTTGGGTGTGTTGTCCCTCAGGAGCGGCGAAAACATCCAACGCGCCTTTGAAAAGATCATAAAGCGTCTCGAGCGGACACGACCCACGGCCCGAAACCTCTTCTGGGCGCTGGAAAGGATGCGAAGGACGTTCGATGCGAACCGCGATCTAACGCTCACCCGGCTCAAGCGCCGGATGCTCGATGAGGCCATGGCCATCGAGACCGAAGACGTTGCGACCAACGAGGCTATCGGCCGTCACGGCCGGGACCTCATCCCGGACGGCGCAACCGTCTTGACTCACTGCAACGCCGGCGAACTGGCCACGGCCGGCTACGGGACGGCTGTGGGCGTCATCCGGGCCGCCCACGAACAGGGCAAGAAGATCCTCGTCTTCTCGGATGAAACCCGGCCGTTCCTCCAGGGTGCCCGGCTGACCTGCTGGGAACTCGACCGGCGCGGCATCCCCGTCGTCCTCATCACGGACAACATGGCCGGCTGGTTCATGCAGAAGGGCGATATCCAGGTCATCGTCGTCGGCGCGGACCGCATCGCCCGGAACGGCGACACGGCTAACAAGATCGGGACGTATTCGGTCGCGGTCCTGGCCAAAGAGCACGATATCCCCTTCTATGTGGCCGCGCCGATGAGCACAGTGGACGCCGGCCTGGCGACGGGGGACGAGATCCCCATCGAGGAGCGGGATCCGCGCGAGGTCCGGGAGGCCGGCGGCCGCTGCGTCACGCTTTCTCACATCGCCGTCCGCAACCCAGCTTTTGACGTGACCCCGGCGAAATACATCGCCGGCATCATTACGGAGAACGGTATATTCCGCCCACCCTACAGCTTCAGGCCCTGAGCGGTCCTGAATGCCATCCTCACTCTCCCGGCCCCCCGGGAACCAGTCCCGTCGGTTCCCTCCGTCGAAAAAGCCGACGGGTCCCCCCTCTGCTACGGGGGCTTGAGGACGGCATTCAGGACCGTTCATACAGGAGCTGGGAGAGTGAGGGCGGCTCGAAGTCCCTTATGGTTTGGTAGAACCCTCCTCATTTTTCTTATATACTAAGTCCTCATGTACGTCCTCGGCATCGAAACATCGTGCGACGAGACGGCGGCCGCCGTCCTGACGGGCCGGTTCAAGGTCCTGAGCAACATCATCCTGTCCCAGGACGAAATCCATGCGCCCTACGGCGGGGTCGTGCCTGAACTGGCGTCGCGGCAGCACATCAAGACGATCGATATCATTGTCGGGGAGGCGCTCGCGAGGGCCGGGGTCGAGCTCAAGGCGATCGACCTCTTTGCTGTGACCCAGGGACCGGGCCTCATCGGCTCTCTCCTTGTCGGGCTTTCGTTTGCCAAGGGGTTGGCTTATTTCTTCAAAAAACCGCTCGTCGGCATCGACCACCTCGAGGGGCATGTCGAAGCAGCCTTCTTGGAAAACAGGGATATCGGTTTTCCCGCGCTTGCCCTTCTTGTCTCGGGCGGACATACGTCGCTCTATCTTCTCGAAAAGAAGCTTTCCTATAGGCTCCTGGGCAGGACGCGCGACGACGCGGCCGGCGAAGCTCTCGATAAGATCGCCAAGTTCCTCGGACTCGGTTACCCGGGCGGCCCGGTCATCGAAAAGCTCGCGGCCGGAGGAGACCAGACGGCGTTCGCGTTCAGCAGGCCGCGGATCAAGGACGCGCCCCTCGACTTCAGCTTCAGCGGACTCAAGACCGCCGCCCTGAAGCATATCCGCGAGAGCGGGATCACGAAAGAGCATCCGCGGCTTGCCGATTTCCTGGCCAGCTTCGAGGAGGCGGTGGCCCGGCCGCTCGTCGACAACCTCGCCAGGGCCGTGGACGAGTTCGGGCCGAAGTCCCTCATCCTCTGCGGCGGTGTCGCCCGGAACACGCGTCTCCGGGCGCGTTTCCGGCAATTCGCGGACCGGCAGAAGCTTCCCGCCTTTATCCCCTCGCCGAAGATGTGCACCGACAACGCCGCCATGGTGGCTGCGCTGGCCCTCGAAAAGCGTGCGGCCGGGATCCCCATGTCCGTCGACTTCGACCTCGACGCCTATCCGAGGTAAACGCGTCTCTTCTATGAGGGCCCTTCTCTGGTATGACCCAATAAGCACGGATTGGGCCGTAGTTACAGGCCGAACCAGAAGAACGTCGCCAGGAGCAGGCTGAAATACACGGCCGACCCCAAAGATAAAATGAACAACAAGATCGGGTGGAGAGTCCGCGTCTTATTGTACTTATAATAATGATTCCGAGGGCCGAATGGAACGCCGGGCGTTTCCCGGGGGTCCGTTTTATGTTATACATGGATGAGAAAAGGCCTCCATGGAACGTTCGAAAAAAGTCATTGTCGTCATGCCGGCCTACAACGCCGAGAAGACGCTGGAACGCACCCTCGACGATATCCCGCGCGAGTGGGTGGACGAGATCATCCTTGTCGACGACGCCAGCCGGGACGGGACCGTGGAGCTCGCCCGAAAGCTCGGCCTGCGCGTCTTCGTTCATGAAAAGAACCGGGGCTACGGCGGCAACCAGAAGACATGCTACACCGAGGCCCTCAAGCTCGGCGGCGACATCATGATCATGGTCCACCCCGATCACCAGTACGACCCCAGGGTCATCCCCCAGCTCGTGACGCCGCTCCTCAACGGCGAGTGCGATGCCATGTTCGGCTCGCGGATGCTGGGCGGCCGGCCTCTTGAGGGCGGCATGCCCAAGTGGAAGTACCTGGCCAACGTCTTCCTGACGGCCTTCGAGAATGCGACCTTCTACATGTACCTGACGGAATACCACTCGGGGCTTCGCGCCTACTCGCGGCGTTACCTCGAAACCGTGAACTTCCTGGCGAATTCCGACGACTTCGTCTTTGACTCGGAGATCATCGCCCAAGGCGTCATTCACGGTCTGCGCGTCCGGGAGATCCCCATCGAGACCCGTTATTTCCGGGAAGCCTCGCAGGTCGGGTTCTGGCGGAGCAGCGTCTACGGCCTGTCCATCCTCAAGACGCTGATCAAGTTCAAGCTTCATAAGAAGGGGCTCGTCCGGTATAGGATGTTCCGCTGAAATCCCCCGGACGTTGATCCGGCCATCTTTGCAGTCGCGGGCTTCAACCCGAGTCTTTGCGTAGCCTGAAGGCTGCGGCACCAGCTTTAACGCAGTCCGGGAAAGCCGGACTTTCATGGCCTGCCTGGTCCGTTTCTTTGGGGTTCCCGTGTTTTCGGCAAATCCGGGACGGGATATCTCTGTTGAAATTCCAGCCAATGGCCTTGGATTCGAAAGACCCAAACGTTCGGGTCAGTCGGATGGCACAACCCTGAAGAGATATGGTTTCTCGACCGTCCGGACGCCGGCGCCCTTTCCCAAGCGTAACGTCACGAGATAGAGGTAGGCGTTCTTGTATTTGTAGGCCGGCGGCGAGGGCAGATCGAGGGATCGGACCTCTCCGACGGTCCGGCCCTCGAAGACCGGATGATCGAAGTAGGTGAGCTCGGCATCATAGTCCCCCGCTTTGGATCCGAACTCGACCCTGAGCTTTCCGAGCTTCCGGCGCGAGGTGAACGTGAAGACGTAAGCACGGCCGTCCTCGGGAAGGAGGAAGCTTCCCGGCTCGACCTGGCGGGCGACCCTGGATATGGAGTAGAACCTGAGCCTCTCACCGGAGGGGAAGGCTGTATTCACTGGGTTGAAAAGGACGGTCCTGGGGTAAATGACGAACCAGACAAAGAATAGCGCCCCCCCCGCCGCGGCGAAGAGAACGTGCGTCCGCCATCGGAACGAAAAATCCCTTGATGGCCTCCGGGCCAGGGCATAGACCAGGACGAAGACGACCAGGCCCGCCAGCCAATAGAAGTTAAGCGGCCAGGGGCCTACCCGGCTCTTGATGTAAACCGGCAGGAACGCGGTCAGGTCGAAGTGCAGGTTGCTCAGGATGTAGAAGAGGGCGCCGCCCCTTTCCGTGTTGCCGACCGTCGTTTCCTGGTAGATGGCGAACGGGTTATTAAGAAGGAGCCAGGTCACGAGCAGGGTCACGCCCGAACTAAGAGCGAAAGTGCTCGCGAATATCTTTTTCGTGTTGTGAGCGACGAAATATCCCAGCCCGATGATCATGACCCAGATGACCGCCACGAGCGTTCTGGCCTGCGGGGCGTAGGCCGGCCGCTGGGTCAGGAACGCCGAGACGAGGACATAGGGAGAGGCTATAAAAAGGAGGGCCAGGAGGTCCCCGGCCTTCCTCCGGGCCATTTCCACCAGGCCCAGGAAGGAAAAGAAATAGATCGGGGCGTAGAGGAGGAGCCCGTCCTTCTGGTCGAAGAAGTAATCGGCCAGGGTTTCCCAGCGGAACCGGAAGGGAATGCCCGTGAGGAGCATCCTTGCGTAAGCCAGGGTTTCCCCTGCCTTCGGGGTGCCCTTATAAGACACCGCCAACAGGGAGAACGAGCCGTAGACGGCCTTTTGGAAG
Source organism: uncultured Eubacteriales bacterium (assembly GCA_964607985.1). GTDB lineage: Bacteria > Acidobacteriota > Aminicenantia > Aminicenantales > Saccharicenantaceae > JALHVH01. The sequence continues at coordinate 3,533 of CAZSMW010000129.1, read as the reverse complement.
AGAAAATAAACCACCGTGATCACGATGGGAAAGACGAGGAACGCCGCGTAATCCCTCCCTCCGGCGCGCTTCCTGTGGAGCATCCAGAAGCAGAAGACGAAGAGCGGCACGGCAAGGAAGACGTATTTCTGGGCGTGGAACCAGATGAAGGTCGAGATGAGGAAGCCGCAGAGGATGAGCCGGCTCGGCGTCAGGGCGGCCGGAAAACGAAAGAGCCTGAAGATGACGAAGGCGAAAAGAGCGATGAACATCTCGGGATAAATATGGATGGAATGAAAATAGACCGGTGTCGCGAGGCCGGTCAGGGCCCAGAGAATAAGCGCCCATTTCTCACTTCCCCAGGTATCCCGGACATAGAGAAAAACCTGAAGTCCGAACAACGCCCCGAACAGGCTCATTCCGAAGCGCAGCCACAGGATGAGGCCCGTTTTCCCGAAGAGCGAACCGGCCGCGTAAAAGGGGAGCAGCAGGAAGGCCGTCCCGGGCGAATGGTACGAATATTGACTGCCCGGTTTTTTCCCGGGGACGGCGTGGGTCTGGGGAATGGTATTCTGCGTTTGCATATAAGCGTGGTAGTCTTTTTGGGCGTAGTTGTTGGCCAGGTCGAGGTCGCCGTCATGGAGGAGGCTGTAATCCATCAGGAGATAATGAGGTTCGTCCCCGGAGAAGTAGATCCCTTTCTTAAGCATGATGACGGAGCCGAGGTTCGCAACGACGAGGGAACCGATGAAGAGGGCGGCGAGTTTTTTCTTTGAAGAGAGCCCGGACAAGCGGGCGAGCGGCGTGGGCCTGGCTTCAGCCCGAAGCCTCCGCCATTCCAGGAACTGGACGACCTTGAGGCAGATGACGAGAAAAACGGCCGCCTCGAGGAGGAGCCTCGTCCGGACCATGATGTCCGCCGCGCTCAGGTAATGACGCAGGGTGACCGGGGCGAGGACAGTGAATGCCAGCGGAAGATAAGTGAGCGCGTCGCGGCCGAGGACCTCTTCGAAGGGCCGGGCGAGGAGCCTGGACATGATCCGCGAATAGATGAGCCAGAACGTAAGAAGTGTCAGCCCGATGAGCCCGGTCGCGGCCGCCAAGGCAAGGGGCCGCGGCCGGAAGGTGTGTTCGAGGAACGTAAATTTCGGGACGTCGAAGAAGAAGAGAAGCCATGTCCCCATTCCCAGCGAAGAGACGGCCGCGAGGACTCCGCCCTTGAGGAGGGCCCTGTTCTTCAGGCTCATTTTTCGCGACATGAGAACCCTAACCGGTCCATATACGTATATTGTATATGGACGCTTTTTACAAGACACCTTTTTGTTTTGCGAAGACGATTTTGCTAAACTGTGGGTGAACGGGCGCGAAGGGCGTGCCACTCATCGAGGAGGACATCCGTGACGACGAAAAAAGCGACGCTTACACTCTTGATCATGGCCTTCCTAACCTCGTCCGCGTTCGGACAGGAACAGGCTGGGATGAAACTGACCCTCGAGGACTCCATCCTTAAGGCCCTCAAGAACAACCTGAACCTGGCCGTCGAGGTCTATAACCCCGAGCTGGCCGACGCCACTCTTTCCCAGGCAAGGGAATTCTTCCTGCCTAGCCTGGATTTCAACTATGACCGCGAAGGCACCGAGAGCCCCTCCTACTGGTTCCTCCAGGGCTCGGGCACGAGCACCCTCAAAATGACGAGCGTCGGCGCGTCCGTCGTCCAACAGGTCCCCTGGGGCGGCAACCTGTCCGTGTCCCTCCAGAACTACAAGTCCGACACGAACCAGGCCTTCCAGCTCATCAACCCCCGCTTTGGGAGCACCCTGCGCTTTGACTTCACCCAGCCCCTCCTGAAGAACTTCGGCTCCAAGGTCGCCCGCCGGCAGATCATCGTCTCCCGGAACAACCTGGACATTTCCCAGAGCCAGCTCCGGACCACCCTCATTGCCACGGTCTACCAGGTCCAGGAGGCCTACTGGAACCTTGTTTACGCCATCGAGAGCCTCAAGGTCAAGGGGCAGTCGCTCCAACTCGCCCGCGACCTCCTTACCAAGAACAAGAAGGAGGTCGACGTCGGGACCCTGGCCCCGCTCGAGGTCCTTAACGCCGAGGCGACCGTCGCCCAGCGGGAGGCGGACATCCTCCAGGCCGAGGCCCTGATCAGGAAGAGCGAGGACGTCCTCAAGAGCCTTGTCAACCCGGTCCCTGAGGGCGATATCCGGTCCCTGAAGATCGAGCCCGTGGACAAACCGGCCTTCAAGCCCATGGCGATCTCGCTGGACGAGGCTTTGAAGGAAGCTATGGACAGGCGGCCCGACCTCGAGGTCAACAAGACGACGATCCTGACGAACCAGGTCGACTTCAGCGTGGCCAAGAACCAACTGCTTCCCCAGCTCGACCTGAAATTGTCCTACTGGAGTCCCGGCATCTCGGGCGACAGGATCCTCTACCTGAATAACGACCCCTTCTTGGGCGTCATCATCGGTAAGGAGAAGGGAGGGGCCTCTAATGCGTTGCGCGACGCCGCGAAATTCCTCTACCAGAATTGGACGGTGGGACTGACCCTGTCGGTCCCTGTCAGCAATATCGTCGGTCGGGCCAATTACGCTCTGGCCAAGCTTCAGCTCGACCAGAGCCTGGCCAGGCTGAAGAACCAGAAACAGCAGATCTATCTCGAAGTGAGCGACGCCGTCCGGAGCGTGGAGACGGGCGCCAAGAGCGTCGAGGCCTATCGGATCGCCCGGGAGCTGGCCGAAAAACGGCTGGAGGCCGAGACCAAGAAGCTCAACGTCGGCCTGACCACGAACTACTTCGTCCTTCAGTACCAGGAAGGGCTGGCCAACGCCCGTTCGATGGAGATCAAGGCGTTGGTGGACTACAACCTTTCTCAGGCCAGGCTGGAAAAGGTCGTCGGTTCGAGCCTGCAGAACCGGGACATATCGCTGGAAACCAGATAGGCGATCCCGGAACAATCCGGCCTTTTATTTAGAAATTTGGGTTCTCTTACGTTTAGTGGGGGTTGGGTAAATAGCTTGGATGGGACGGCCCTCGCTCCCCTTCAGGTTTTTAACGCCGTTCCCGAACCATCCTTCTCGGCGCCTTCAGAACTCGCGTGTCTGAACTATCATTTATCCAGGTTTTGTTAAATGGGGCCTAAATAAGGTCCCCATTTTAACATAGCGGCGTCTCTGTTCTCTTGAGCAAGCTCAGACATCTTCAGGCGCAGGGTTCCCTCGAAGGACGGTCCGGGAAGGCTAAACCTTCAAGGTCCGCTCAGTCCGTCCCGTCCAAGCCCCCAATCCACACTAAATGGAAGAGAACCGAAATTTGTAAGGCGGGAATTCCGGGACATGAACCAATTCTCTGGAATTGGTATCGTGTCCCTGGAATTCCGACTAACGCCTTATCGGCAATTTTGCGTCTCGCCGTTATCTTTTTTCTTCGATATAAATATGTTAATATTTCCGCGTGGAGATTTCGGCCGTCCTCATCACGTTTAATGAAGAGAAGAAGCTCGAGCCGGCCTTGAAGAGCGTCCAGGGGCTTGTTTCCGAGATCAT
>CAZSMW010000128.1:0-2226 GCA_964607985.1 uncultured Eubacteriales bacterium | reverse complement strand
GTGCGTAATGACGCGGGCGAGCTTTTCGAAAACTGGTTCGTCATGGAGCGGATCAAGCGGGCCGGGAACCGGCGCCGCTCGACGGGCTTCTACTTCTGGCGGACGTATGATCAGCACGAAATCGACCTCGTGGAGGATCTGGATGGCCGGCTCGTCGGCTTCGAGTGCAAATGGTCGCCAAAAGCCAGACCAAAAGCCCCGAGTGATTGGCTGAAAAGTTACCCCGACGCCGGTTTCGAAGCAGTGTCGCGGGGGAATTGGACGGGGTACTTGGAAGATAAGATCAGCGCGTGATCCGTCGGCGCGATCCTCGACCGGATCGCCTGCGAAGGAATCGGAGTGCGGCGATGAGGACCGCCCCTCTCCGACCAGCCCTAGCCTGTAACGGTTGATCCCGTAGCCCGCCCGAGATCGGGAAACCTCGAAACGGCATAGAGCGGGTAGTTGCAGACACCCCCGTCCTTCTTGAAGTTCATCGTGGTCGCGCGGGAAAGGACGGGCGGCGCGAATTTGCCGGCGAAGATCATTAGGCTCTTTTTCTTGGGACTCGCTCCCGCCTTGACTTCCAGGGGATAGACGGCGTCATCCTTCCCGACGACGAAATCCACTTCGGCCTGGTTCGCGCTCGTCCAGTAATAGAGCTCACGGCAGCCGTACGCGACGAGCTCCTGGGCCACATAGTTTTCGACGAACGCCCCGCTGTATTCCGAGAACAGACGGTCGCCTTCCACGATCGTCCTCTCGGTGAGGCCCAGCCGCGCGCCGAGGAGTCCGACGTCGAGAAGATAAATCTTGAACGCATCGTCCTCGCGGTAGCCGGAAAGCGGAAGTTTGGGGCATTTGATATTGTGGCACTTCAGGACCAGCCCGGCGTCGGCCAGCCATTGGAGAGATTCGGTATAATCCCGCGCCCTGGCGTGCTTGGCCACATCCGCATAACGGAACTTCTTGTTCTCCTTGGCTAATTGCCCGGGCACGGCGTCCCAGATCCGGCCGAGGCGTACCGCCTCGGTCTTGGTCGTGTGCTTGGCGAAATCGTGGATATGCGCTTCCAGGATCCCATCCTGGACGCGCCGGACGCGCTTCAGATCCCCGCTTTCGGCGTACAGGGCCACGGCCTCCGGCATTCCCCCGACAAAATAATAGAGCCGGAGGTCGTGGAGGAGGGCCTGATGAAACGCCGACTCCAAAGGTTCGAACGCCGAGCGGGAGTCGATGATCCTTCGAAGACCTGAATGGCCTGCGGCTTCGAGGAATTCCCCGAAGGACATCGGGTGGAGATCGAGGAACGTGACTTTACCGACGGGAAACGCCGTCGATTTTCCGACCTTCAGCCCCAGAAGGGAGCCGGCCGCCGCGACATGATGCTCGGGGGCCTGCTCCTGGAAGTATTTCAGACTGTTCAGCGCTTCCGGACAGTTCTGGATCTCGTCGAAGACGAGCAACGAACGGCCCGGGACAATGGCCATTTCCGAATAGAGAGACAGGCTTTGGACGACGAGTGCGGGATCGAGCTTGCCCTGAAAAAAACCCGCCAGGCCCGGATCCTGCTCAAAATTGAAATAGGCCGTGTCTTTGTATTCCCGGCTGCCGAATTCCTTCAGTAGATAGGTCTTCCCCACCTGCCGGGCCCCGCGCAGGATGAGCGGTTTTCGAGTAGAGAGGTTTTTCCAGGCCAAGAGGTCGCCGTAGAGGTCCCTTTTCATATCTTTAGATTATATAAAAACGTGAAAAATATCAAATTATTCGTATGAAAAACGTGAATAAAAGAAAAATATTCGTGCCCATTGTGTGAAAATTGTTTCGCCCAGTCCGAAATCAGGACCATTTCGGCATCCGCGGAGTCAAAGCCCTCCTCGACGTGACCTGCTTATCAAAAACGCCTATTCCTTGAATACGATGGCTTCGAAGGAATAGATTTTCGCGCCTTTCTTCCAGGCGTCCTCGGGAAGTCCGGCTTTAAGACAGGCCTGCGCTAGGAACTCCTCCCGGTCCCAGCCGTTCTCGACCGGCACCTGGGGAAGGAGGAGTCCCTTGCGGCCGTTCCTTTCGATGACGAGGCCGTGCTTCCCGACCTTGACGAGGTTCGGGTTGGTCACGTCCTCGAGCGGCGTGAGGACCGAGATCTCGTATTCCAGGCGGCTGAGCTCGGCGGCCGAAACGGGCTCGAACCTCGCGTCCCGGACCGCCGCGTAGATGGCGGTCTGGATGATGGTTACGTCGAGG
>CAZSMW010000127.1:0-13856 GCA_964607985.1 uncultured Eubacteriales bacterium | reverse complement strand
TAAGGGTTACCGACCTGACCGGACGCGGCGGCGATCAAGACGGCAAAGAGAATCGACCGGGAAATCCAAACGTGTTTCGTTGATCGTTTCATGATTTCATGTCCTATCCTGATGAAGAGATTTGGGGCTTCTGCCAAAGCCCACGAAGCCGAGCATGAGGAGAGCATATCGTTCCGGGTCGAATAAAGTCAAGGGTCCGGATAAGAATGTCAAGGCAACATGAATATTTCCGCTTTTATTACCGGGAGCGATAAATTGATTGCATTCAAGAGGCATAACGGACGCTCTCGTGCTTGAAGTCGTTCATCACAATATGCGGTCAGCGTTGACGACCGCGAAGATAGCCGGAGATGTCTTTCCGTATCGTTTCTGCATCGGGAGCGTGTTGACTCCCTTTTCCTTATATGCTATCTTTTCGCACTATGAATATGACCTCGCGCAAGTTGATCTTTTCATTATTACCCGCGTTCGCGCTGACGTCCCTGATCTTTTTCTTTCTGCCTCTGCGTGTCTATCAAGGGAATCTCAACGAATTCGACATACCTTTTCTAGCCATTTTGCGTGTCCTCGCCGTCCCTGCCATGGTCCTCTTGATCGTCTTGGGCGGATTGGCCATGGCTCTCCCTGGCAAGATCCACCAGCGGGTCGTCGCTCTGTTACTCGCCATGGCCTCGCTCATCTGGATCCAGGGCTATTTTCTCGTCTGGAGATACGGTCTTCTCGACGGGCAGGGGATCCTATGGGATAAATATCCTTGGCAAGGATGGGTGGACGGCTTCGTTTGGCTGGCTTTTCTTGTTCTGGCCGTCATATTCTTCAAGCCGGTCTACAAGATCGCGGTAGGAGGGAGCATCGCCCTCATGGCCGTCCTCCTTCTGTCTTCGTTCCTGACAGACGTCAAGCAGATCAAGCCTTCACGGGTCAAGGAGAAAGGCAGGCTGCTGAGCATCCCCAAGCCGTCGCTTTTCGAATTCTCCCCCGAGCGCAACGTCATCCAGTTTGTCCTGGACGGGTTCCAATCCGATTTCTTCAAGGAGCTCGCGGCGAGCGACAAGAATCGCTTTGACCGGACCTTCGACGGATTCACTTTTTTCGAGGACGCCATAGGAGTCTATCCCACGACCGAGATGAGCGTACCCGCGTTTCTCAGCGGCGCCATCTACAAGAACAATGTTCCAACCAAAAAATTCCTGGCCGAAATTTTCGGAGGAAAGACGATCGGCAACATCCTGTTTGACGACGGATATCAGGTTGACATCATCGGAGGGCCGGGCCCGGGGTATTTCAAGAAAGCAAGCTCCACGAATTACTATTTCATCCCCGTTCCCTATCGCGGGACCAAAGCCCAGCGCGAAAGAATCGGCGCGGCGGGCCTGCTCGACTTTGCCCTTTTCCGGGCGGCCCCTCATTATCTCAAGAACGTCATTTATCACAACCAGCGCTGGCTCCTCCAGCGGCTGGTGAGCCTGAACGACGAAAGTCGGGTGTTGCGCTACTTCTCGCATGAGGCCTTCCTGAATGATATCGTTCATCAGATGCGGGCGGCGGCTGACAAGCCCGTCTATAAATATATCCATCTCATGACGCCGCATCCCCCGATCCTCGTCAACGAGAATTGCATGTTCCAGCCGGACCTCCCAGACACCAGGGAAACGCGAAAGACCCAGGCACGGTGCGCCCTCGAGCCGTTCATGAGCTTCCTCGACCGGCTCAAAGACCTCGGCATCTATGATTCCTCCGTCATCATCCTCCAGGCCGACCATGGGGCGGCCCAATCCGTGGACATGCAAAATACTCAGGACCAAGAAACCCAAATGACGACCGCTGAGAATAGCAGCCTTTCATCCATGGCCGGCATGGCCCTTTCCCTGCTTGCGGTCAAGCCCCCCGGGAGCCGCGGTCCGATGATGACCTCCCAGGCCCAGGTCTCCCTTGCGGACATTCCGGCCACCATGGGCTCCCTTCTTGGGCTGAAAACCAGGTTTGACGGGAAGTCCATCTTCGAGATCGACCCAAGGGAGACCAGAAAACGGACCTTTTTTTATTATGTCTGGCAGCATATCAATTGGCAGAAAGACTTCTTCGACCACCTCGACGAATTCGAGGTCGAGGGGAACGCCCATGACCAGGCGTCCTGGCGGCACCTCCGGACCTATCACTCGCCGGAATCCTCGTATCGGGCTGACAGCATCGTCTTCGGCACCGCAGACTCCGCGCCCTACAGGCAATTTGGATGGGGACCTAACCTGATCGATGTGAATAATGAATACACATATAATTGGGCCCTCGGGTCTTCCGCCTCAGTCTTCCTTTCGCTCCCGAAGAACGTGGCTCTGAGGCTCACCGCCCGGATGAAGTCCCAAGCCTTTGACGGACCTCAGATCATCACGATCAAAGTGGACGGCAAGGAAGCCGGCAGATGGGAGCTATCGCCGCCATGGAACTTGGAATCCCGAAACTTGACCCTTGCGCCTAATCCCGGCAGGCCGGAGGTGAGCATCATTGAATTCTCCTTCTCAAGGTGTTTGAGAGGGAAGGAAGATGCTTCTTCCCTGGCCGTCCAGTTCCAGTCCCTGACCCTCCAACCCGCTTCCAAATGATACGAAATTGACTTCAAGGATCGGCCGGGCAATAATTTATCTTTTCGCGCCATGAATTTCATATCGCTGCGCTTTCTCATCTTTGCCGCCTGTCTCCTGCCGCTATTTTTTCTCATCCCCGCCCGCTGGAAATGGCTCTGCCTTCTCGCAGCGAGTTATGTGTTTTACAGCTTCGCCGGGATCAAGGTCGTCGTCCTGCTGGCCGTCTCGACCTTCCTGGTCTATGCCGCCGCCCTTGGCCTGGAGCGCGCCCGGACTCCCCGGACGCGTCGCCTGGTCTTCGAGCTCGGCCTCGTTTCCAGCTTATTCGGATTGGTGGTATTCAAATATACGGACTTTTTCGGGCGCCTCTGTTTTGCCGCGGCCGGAGTCTTCAAAGCGGGAATCGTCTACAAGCCCCTCGGACTTGCATCCATCGTCGGGCTCTCCTTTTACACGTTCAAGTCACTAAGCTACCTGATCGACGTCTACCGGGGAAAAATGGCCGCTGAAAAACACCTCGGTTATTTCGCCCTCTACGTCTCCTTCTTCCCCCAGCTCCTCATGGGACCCATCGACAGGGCCGTCCGTTTTATTCCGGAACTGAAGAAGCGGGTAAGTTTGGATTTTGATCGCCTCGCTTCGGGCATCGAACTCATCGCCTGGGGAATCTTCAAGAAGATCGCCGTGGCCGACCGGCTGGCTCTGTTCGTCAACGACGTCTTCGCCCAACCCCAGGACCAGGGCCTCTATCTCCTCCTCGGCGCTTATATCTACGCGTTCCAAATCTACTGCGATTTCTCCGGCTATACCGATATTGCCATCGGGCTCTCGAGGATCCTGGGATACGACTCGGTGGAGAATTTCCGTACCCCTTACGCGAGCCGGAGCTTGTCGGAATTCTGGAGCCGGTGGCACATCTCCCTTTCGACCTGGCTCCGGGACTATCTGTTCCTGCCGATCGCGTACCGGGTCCTGCGCGCCATCAAATCGCCGGCTCTGCTGTCCATCAAGGCCGAGGCCTGGGCCTACGGGATTGGCATCATCATCACTTGGACGCTGGGGGGCTTATGGCACGGCGCGGCCTGGACCTTCGTCATCTTTGGGGCGGTACACGGCATCTATCTCCTTCTCTCGAACATCACCAAAAAAAGCCGGAGGCGCTTCGTCCGAAGGATCAGACTCGACCGGCTGCCGGCGCTCCGCCGCGCGATCCAGGTTTTCATCACCTTCAACCTGGTCTCTCTAGCCTGGGTCTTTTTTCGCGCCGAGTCGTTGACGGCAGCCTTTGCCTTCCTCCAAAATATTTCTCGGCAGATACCCGTCACGAGGAGGGGGTTGCTGATCTTCAACATCCTCCTTGTCGTCCTCGTCATAGGGCTGGAAGCGTTATTCAAAAACCATGCCCGCTGGCCCATGTGGCAAAAACTCCCTCGTCCCCTGAGAACCGCGGCCTTCGCCCTGTTCCTCTGCCTGACCATGATTCTCGCTGTGGATGCCAACAATGAGTTCATCTACTTCAATTTTTAATTTCAAACGGTTCGGCGCGCGTGTGCTTTGGCTCGTGCTGTTCCTGTTCCTTTTCGACCGGGGAATGTTCTATCTGACCGTTTCAGCCGAGAACCGCTTTTATCGTGACCCCAGCTTCGCCGAACGCTTCCAAGAGTTCATTAAAGCCAAGTCCTTCAGCACGCTCATCCTGGGAACATCGAGGGCCTTCGCAGCCTTCCAGCCTTATTCCTTTGGAAAAACCCTGGGCCAAGAGGCCTTCATCGAAGCCCGTTCCGGGAAGGGACCGAAATACAATTGGTTCTTTTACGAATTCTATAAGAGGTGCGCGGGGCCCCCAAAAGTCGTTGTCTATGGGATCGATTATTTCATCTTCCAAACTAAATCCAAAGAACGCTGGCTGGCCAGGTTCGACCGGAGCCACGAGAGCTTCGCTCCCTTCTCCGCCCCCAGCCTGCTTCTCAGGAACAAGGAAGACATCGAGGATTTCTTGGTTGATGTCATCGCCCGGATGGGGCTGGCGGAGGACAAAGCCTTTCGCTCGACACAGGACTTTATTAAAGCCCAGGACTATGTCGGACGGGAAACAACTCCGGGCGGGATTGTCACCCAAAAGCCCCGAGATCTCCACGTCCATCAATATAAGACGTATCCTGGAAACGAAGGCTCTTACTTGAAGCGGCTCCTGGAGGAATGGGAACGGGACGGCGTCACTGTTCTCCTGATCATCATCCCCGACTATATCGGAACGTACGAGACGAATTTTGAGCAGCGGAAGTCCTTAAAGGACCTCAAACGCTTGACACGGGGCTACCCGAACGTTCACATCTACAATTTCAACCGTTCCAGCACTTTCCCTCTCGAGAGGGAGGAATACTTCTACAACGGCGGCTGGGGAAAAAGCAATTCCCATCTTTCCAAGAAGGGAGTGGAGTTGTTCAACCGCCTCCTTTTAAAGAGAATCGGAGTTCACTACGCCCCTGCAAAATGAACTGCTGAATTCTCGCGGACATAAATTCAAGCTTCCATAGAAAATGGACGGGAAACCGCCGAATGGGCCGAGATCCGCGAAGCGGGTCTCAGCTTTTCAAACCTGAAACTCATCCCATTCTTTTTTGACCCTCGCCATGAGCTTCCGGAACCGCTCCTCGCCCCGGATGTTCTTGAGAAAGGGGTCGAGCTCATTCATCAGCGGATAGTTGATCATTCCAAGGTCCACATCCCGTTCAAGCCAATCGAGTGCTCTCTCTTTCTCATCGATCAAGGCATAGCACTCGGTGATCCAATAGACATACTGAAAATCTCTCGTGTTTTGGAGTCGGGGGTTCGAATCGAGGCGCCTCAAGGCCTCGGATTTCTTTCCCTCCAGAGCGCATTTCAGAGCGAGGCTCAAATCCGCGAAGAAACCGCCCGGTTGCTCTCGGGCGATCTGGTCGAAAATCAATCCGGCCTCGTCAATCTTATCCACGTAAGCAAGGCTTAGACCATAACTCCATGTTGTTAACAGATCCTCCGGGAACGATTGATGGAGTTTTCCCAGCACCTCGAGAGCCAGCCCATATTCTCCTTCCCATAATCTGTTGAACCCAGAGTGAAAATGGGCCGCGGGGTTCAGAGGATCGATCCTTATCGTTCTCTCTTCAAGAGGAACGACGGCGCGTCTTTGACCCAATGTTCCGAGCGCACAGCTCTGAAAGAACAGGGTGTCAAAATCATTGGGGTTTGCTTCCAGTGCCTGCTTGAAATATCGAATCGCCGCTTTCGGATTGTTGGTGGAATGGAGCATTCCTTGAACGAAGTTGCTTAACGCTAAGTGCGAGTCCAAAGCGAATGCCTTTTCCAGATAACCCTCAGCTTCCTTCCGGCAGGATTCCTCCTCCTTGAGGCCGAGATTGAAATACTGGCAAAAAACATAGGCTATGCCCGCATAGAGAAGCGCGTTCTCTCCGATAATCTCGAGCCCTCTCTTCAGGTATTTCAGGGCGTTCTCCAATCCCGCCTCTGTCCACTTGAAAATTTCCTGCCGGGCTTTGAGATAAAACTCATACGAGAGAGGGTTGGAGATCGGCCGTTCAGCCAAGCGCTCGGCCTCCTCCGGGGTCAGATGGAGCTTCAAGGCATCGACGATCGACCGGGAAACTTTCTCCTGGATGTCGAAGACATCATCCATTGTCCCTGCATATTTCTCGGCCCAGAGGTGAGCGTCGTTGGCCGCATCGATGAGCTGAGCGGTGATGCGTAGGTTGTTCCCTGACTTTCGAACACTCCCTTCAAGCACGTACCGGACGTTCACTTCACCGGCGATTTCGCCGACCTTCTTTTTCGTCCCCTTGAACGTCATCGCCGAACTCCGAGAAATCACTTTCATCGAGTTTACGGCCGAGAGGTCGGTGATGATTTCTTCCGTCATGCCATCGCTGAAGTACTCGTTGTCTTTTCCCGGGCTGATATCCACAAAGGGCAAGACAATGACCGACTTCTCGGCTTTTGCAGAGCTGGTCCCCGACGTGCGGGCGGCTTTGAGATCTTTTAGCATCTCGGCCATGCTCTGGTAGCGGCGGGACCGGTCTTTTTCGAGAGCCTTGCGCACACTCGCCTCAAGCGGCCTGGGAATATCCGGGCGTCGAGCGGTCAGAGGATTGGGAGGCTCGTTCAGAATCGAATAGATAAGAGCCTGATTGCTTTTTTTGCCGAACGGACCGGTGCCGGCCAGCATCTCGTAGAGCATCGCCCCGAAGGACCAAATGTCCGTGCGCTGGTCAACCGGATCTCCTCGAGCCTGTTCAGGCGACATATAGGCCGTCGTCCCCATAACCGTCGAGGTCTCGGTCAAGTCGGCCTTCCCCTCGAGCTTGGCCAGCCCGAAATCCATGATCTTGGCCTGTCCCTTCTCCGTCAGCATGATGTTCCCGGGCTTGATGTCCCTATGGATAACGCCTCTGGAGTGGGCCTCGGCGAGCCCTTCGGCCACCTGGATAGCGATGCCAAGGGCGTCCTCGACCTTGAGAAAGCCTGTTGCGATCTTGTCCTTCAGGCTCAGCCCCTGGATATAAGCCATGACGATGAAAGATTGCCCCCGGACCTCGTCCACCTCATACACCGCACAGATGTTGGGATGGTCAAGCGCCGCAGCTGCCCGCGCCTCTTGGATAAATCTCTTCTTTGCATTCTCGTCCCGGGTCATTCCAGCCGGAAGGAACTTCAGGGCGACGAGCCGTTCAAGCCTGGAATCGTTCGCCTTGTAGACCGCTCCCATTCCTCCCTCACCGAGCTTCTCGATGATCGTGTACCTGCGCGCGATCGTCTTGCCCTTGAACGGATCTTTCTCGGGCGTTTTTAGTGTTTCGGTTTGAGAATAAAAGAAGGACTCCAGACGATTAAGGTGTGTCGCGCACTTGCCACAGTAATAGGTATCATCCGGATTTTCGTACTGGCACTTCGGGCATTTGACAGCCACGGCTATCCCCTTTTAACAAGAATAGTTAAAGATTAGCTTAGAAAGAGAGCGGAGTCAACCGTGCCTGAGAGGATGTCAAGGGAACATGAATATTTCCGGTCCTGGGCCAGGTCCATGCGGTCAGAATGGAAGCCGATGGGCATACCTATGTTTTGCGGACCGACCTTCAAGGCACGGCCCATCAGGCGTTTCGGGCGTTCGGAGTTCGACCGCCGTCCTCGGTGACAATGTCCGGCTGAGATGAGAGCCTTAGTGCCAATCTTTCTTAATGCGCTTGTAATTTATTCATTTGTAGGAGCTTCGAAAAATCAACTGCCGAAAATGAGTTAAGATGATTGTAAGGGAATGCTCAGGGATTCAAAGTAAATACCCTTAATTAGGGGGGATTTTTGGCAATACGTTCCTGCAACGGTTTCAACTTTTCCATGTTATCGCTAATACCTGCATCGATGACAACGACAGGAAATGCTCTCCCCTCCCGGTGCATCTGAAGATGATGCGTCCCCACGCTGACAACCTGATCGGAGGGAGATGGATTCCCCCCTGCGCATGAAACAAGGGTCATACCGACTGCCAACAGAAGGATGCTCATCACAGAGAGGGAACGTCTTTTCTCCTGATCGTCACTTCACGTCCTTCGCCATACGGATCTTCAGGACCACATCGTAGCGCTCCACGTTCTGGTACTCGTACTGGCAATAACAGTCCATGCCGGGACCGGGGTCCGATCCGTGATAAGGGTAGAGGACCCATCCCAGGTCAGGCTTTCCTTGAAGGATCTTCACCCTGTAGAAATCGGTCACGTCCACTTCCCAGGTGTCGCCCTGATCGCTGGCAACGGGGATTCTCAGACCGGTCAGGGCGGGCGGCGAATTGCTGACCTGAGGATTGGGGGTGGTTTGACAGCTCGAAGTTTGTTCCAGCAGGACGACTCCACCGAAGCAGGGCTTCGTCGGCGTCGGGCACTGCACGCTGGGGGGCATCGCCCATTTGCGGGTGATGACGAGCTTGGCGCCGAGAAGGGCCTGGCCTTTGCCCTGGTACCAGTACTGGTTGACCGCCAGGAAAGATCGAAGAATGATCTGATGTTGGTAACGGAAACTATCATTGTGCAGAGCGTTCTTCCAGGTATTGTTGATGAAAAAGCGATAACCCACTCGGGCCAATGCGGGGTCCCCGCCGGCCATACCCCAGTAAGCCAGATTGGCCACGTTGGCTTCCAGCGTCTGTTCTCCCCAGAAAACCCAGTTTCCAAGGTAGAAGCAATTGTTGACGGTCGGCCTGATTTCATACTCTATAAACTTCTGAGGATAGACCAGTGTAAAGGGTTCGCCCATGCCTACGCATTGACCGGACCAGTTGGTCACGCGGATGCGATAGGTTCCGGGTGTAATGCCGGCGGGACAACGCCAGTGCCAGCCATGGCTGCCGTCCGGGTTGCCGCCATCGTAGGTGGCCACACTGCTTAGGAGTTGTCGGATCTTTACAGAGCCGGCGGCATTCATTAAGTCAATGTCGAAGCCGTCGTCCGTAGGCCCATTGACGGAAGTGCCGCAGGTTGACGTCCAACGGATATCGAATTCGCTGGCGTTGCTGAGCTGGCCAGGGCCGCCGGGAGCCGTGACCTTGATGGCGGGCGGTCCGGACGGGGTCTTGGCCTTGGAGATGGGGAATGGTCCGACAATATCGTTGAAAGCGTTGTCCGCGGTCTGGATGCGTATTTTGTACGAGGTTTCAGCGTCGGGCAGCGACATCGGCACAACCCAGAAATATTGACCGCTGTTGGGGATATCACTGCCTATTGTCTCCACGAGCGTCGTACCGTTGATTTTCATTAGTTTCAGCTCGAGCTTGGCATCCGCGAGGCCGGCGGAAGTCCATTTGATCGTGTAGCCGGTCCCTTTATACCAACGATCGCCGCGACGTGGGTTTGTCAACGAGAGGCTTTTAGCGGGCACAACAGGAGGCGGTGGCAGCATCGCGTGGGTGATCGTGAACGGCCCGTTCCCCGGGTCCCTGAGGTCCGGCGTGTAGGCATGGATGACGACGAAATAGTCATTCCCCTCCGGGGCCGGGGTATTCCCTTGACGGTCGCCCACGTGCCAGGAATATTTTCCGGCCGCGGCGGGCGTATTCGCCGTGATGCCTCCTATGATGTTGTTGAGGGCCGTGCCCCCTTTGTAGAGGTCCAGACGGACGCTCCCGGTCGCGGCGCCGGGATTCCAGGTGATGAGCCGGGTGCTTCCTCGCGGCCACGACTCTCCGCCATTTGGGGCAGTCAGGGCAAAGGGACCACCGCTGATGGTGAAGGGCGCGTCACTTTCGTCAGAGGAGTTATTGTTCATGGTCCGCACGCGAATGCTATAGCCGCTGCCAGGGGTAGCTTTTCCGCCCATGTGATTGCCGACAGTCCAGTTAAACGATGTGGTGTTGGCAGACATGTTTTCGACAATATCCTCGACTTTCGTGCCATTTCGCAATAAGACAAGTTTGAGTGGGTTGGTTATGCCCGATGAGGTCCAGGTGATGGTATACGGCGAATCCAACATCAGGTTCTCGTTACCGTTTGGTTTGGTCAGATGCAGCGTGGCACCGTGGACCGCTGCCGTAAGCAAAATGGCCATGACCAAGTAACAAAGTAATCTTTTCATGATCTATCCCCTCCATACTTTAAAGGATACAATTACTTTTCTGAGAGCAACTTATGAATGTTGTTGGAGAGAGAAATTCCACCCCTTACTACAAAACAAATGTATCACCGCCCAAAGGTCAGTGTCAAGCAATTTGAATAGTTTCCCCACATAGGCGAGACGGGCGAGGATCGCTTCTTATTTGGGCGGGACGACCGAGATCTCCCTGAGGTAAAGGATCGCGGCAGGACGACGCGAAATGTCGTAGAGGGCGAGGACGAGCCGCTTCCGGCCCGCCGTCGGGTTGAAGACCGACGATTCGAATCCCCTCTCCTCGCCGGGCTTGAGGTCCTGGACGATCTTCTGGTCGACGAGCACGTCGTCGAGGAAGACCCGGAGCAGGGCGAAGGCGACGGCCGTCCCGCTCTCGTTCCGGACCCACCCCTTGAGGAGGAAGTGCTTCCCGACGGGCGCTTCTATCGTCGCGTCATCGCCCCCGAGGGCCGCGCCGTCAATCGTCACCGCCCCGTCCAGGAGGAAGTCCACGGCCTCGCGGGGGACCGCGTCGGCGGTCACGAAATACCGGATCACGGGAACCTCGAACTCGGCCGGCGGCTGCATGAAGTGGAGCGTGACCTCGTGGAGGCCGGGGATGAGGGAAGGAAGCCCGGGGACTCTGCCGGAATCGATGATCGTGCTCCCCGCGAACGACAAATTCGTAAAGACCGTTTTGAACGGCATCCCGTCAACGAGCCACTGGGTCTGGAGGACGCCCGTGCCCTCGAACTTGATCTCGGCGAAAGCCGTCAGGGCCCCGAACCCCCTGGGGACGACCTTGTAGGACTTCCCGTCCTCGAAGCGGAGCTGGATGAAGGAAATCGCGAACTTGGATCTCGGCCCCTGGCTCGGGAAGACCGTGATGGACAAGCTTTTAGCGACCTCGGCCGAGCCGCTCCGGTCGAAGGCCTTGATTGTCCAGGGCCCCGCGGTCTTGAAGACGTGCGTGACTTGGGCCCCGGCCGAGAGGACGGTCCCGTCGCCAAAGTCCCAGCGCAGGGTCGGCGAGCTGAAATTGATGGCCTTGAACGTGATCTCCTCGCCGGCCCGCGGATCCGCCGGGCTGAAGGTGATCAGGCGCTCCGGCAGGATCCTGATCGCGGTTTGGGCGCTTGGCGACCCGCTCACCCCGTCGAAAGCGCGGACGGAGTAAGTCCGCGGGCTAACGTAGGCGTGTGTGACCTGGGTCCCGGCCGAGAGGACGGTCCCGTCTCCGAAGTCCCAACGCAGGGTCCGCGAGCTGAAATTGACGGCCCGGAACGTGATCTCCTCGCCGGCCCGCGGATCCGCCGGGCTAAAGGTGATCAGGCGCTCCGCCAGGACCTTGACCGAGATCTGGGCTGTCGGCGACCCGCTCCCGCCGTCGAAGGCGCGGACGGAGTAGGTCCCTGGATTGCGGTAGGCGTGCGTGATGAGTGGCGGGCTCGTATCGTTCTCGACCGCTCCATCGCCGAAATCCCAGCGCACGAGCGAGGTCGAGGTGAAGTTGACGGCCCGGAACTCCACGGGATCGTTGACACTGGGCTCGCTGGGGGCATACTCGATCGACGGCGACCCGCCGACGGGAACCCTGACGGTGATGGGCACGACGGACTTGCCGTCCCAGTCCCTGACGACGACACGGTGCGTTCCGGCCTCCCGGAAGGCGTGGACCTGCCGGGGCCCGCCATTGAAGGGGGGAGCGTCGTCGAAATCCCACAGAAGCGAGGCCGAGAAGAAATTATTGGCGATGAAGGTCACGGGCTGGACCGGCATCGGGTTCAGGGGAACATACCCCACGAACCTGCGCTCGACGACCATGACGGTCGTCTTGATCACGGGCGCGACAGAGCCGACCAGCTGAATCTGAGCCCGGACCTTGTAGAGACTGGCGGCGGTATAGGCGTGCGACACCGTCAACACCCCCGGCATCGAAAGATAGACCGAGCCGTCGCCGAATTCCCAACGGATCGAGTTCTTGACGCCTCCCGTCGGCACGTATTGGAAGCTCACGCTCTGCTCGACGTTCGGCGCGGCGGGAGAATAGTTGATGCTGTCCGCGAGGAGCGGCGAAGCCGCTAGCAGGATGCTCACAGCCATCGCGACGAACACCGCTCTCCCCGCCCGCCCCGCGCTCCTTCCCATGGACGTCATGATCTCTTGTCTCCCCTAGAACGAAAAATCGCACTGGGCCAGGACCGAGGACACCGTGTTGGAGAACCCGGTCATCTTCGTCCGGCCGTAATTGCCCCTGACGGACAGGGACACTGCGTTGATCTTGATCAGCTTCTTCAGCTGGAGGCTGAGCATCCCCGAGAGGGTAAAGGTATCCATCGCGCCCATCGAGCCGTTGTCCGACCGGGTGTAGCCGCCCTGGATGGACGTCGAGAACCACTCGGGGACGATCGTCAGCTCGGCGGCCAGGAACGAATTGTACGTGAGCTGCTTTTCCCCGGTGAACTTGTTCTTTGCGTTGGCGAATCCGAGGGTCGGGGATACGGATAGGACGTTCCCCACCCGGAAGGCCCCGCCGAGGTTCACGTTAAGCCCGGTATTGTTGCCCTGGGGCGATGACTTGCTCGAGGCGCTGGCGTTGGCGAGCTGCAGGTTCAGGCTCGCCGATGGGCTAAAGGTGAACATCAGGGCCCCGAAGACCTGGTCCGTCACGCTGTCCTGGGGGAACAGGGGGGGTGTCGTCCCGTCCCTGAAAGTATCCTGCTCCCCTCTCTGATACCCGATGTTGAAGGAGGCCTTGTCCGAGACGTTCCACATGAAGTTGAGGTTCCCGTTCATGTTCTTCGTGGTGTCCCGCTCCGCGTCGCCGTTGACGTTGTCCTTCATGGACTGGAAGGTTCCGGACAGGCTGAACCGGCCTTTGGACAGGCCCACGTTGGCTTCGAGGCCCCGGCGGTCGTTCGAGAAGTACTGGAAGCCGATGGGGTTGAAGGCCCCGCCGATGTACCTGTAAACCGCCCCCGCTTGGACGATCCCCGACCGGAAGCTTCCGCCGACCCGCCAGGCGCTGTCGCTCCGTGATCCCGACGCGTCCGAGATGTCCCCGTCGAAATCGCTCCGGGCGTACTCCGCCCCCAGGGTGAGTTTGTTCTGGAAAAGGTTCGTCTCCTCGACCAGGGCGAAGACGCTGCCCTTGCGCCCGCGTGCGTTGAAATAGGACTCCGAAACGTTCACGCCCATGGTGGGGTCGTCCTTCCCGGAAAGATAGACGGCTTTCAGAGAGACGGCATCCTTCAGAAACTTGGTGCCGACCGCGCCGCCGAAGATGCTCAGGGCGGGTTTCGGGATCCCAAACCCGTCGAACCCCCGCGGCTGCTGGGAATTTATGTCGAAGACGTGGACCGAGGCCTTCGCACCGGTGTAAGCGTACTCCAGACCCCGCCGGCCGAGCCCCTGGACCGTAAACTCGGACTCGGTGATATTGACGTCGCCCGCCTTGAGCGAGTGCTGGTCGTGAGAGACGGAGACGGCCATGTTGGAGAGATCGATGTCCTTTTCGCCTTGGACGGGGGTATTAGAGTAGTTGAAGGTGGTGTCGAAGACGACGTTCGTATCCCCCTTCCGGTAGTTCGCCGCGAGGCGGACGTTCCCGGCCAACGGATAGTCCTTGGCGGTAGCCGATTTGTCCTT
>CAZSMW010000126.1:0-1674 GCA_964607985.1 uncultured Eubacteriales bacterium | reverse complement strand
GATGACGGCCAGGTCCGACCTCAGTCCCTTCGGCCGCGGCAGCTTATGGTCCGTGATGAACGTCGTGTCGTACTTGCCGGGCTTCGAGACAATGCCGAGGCAGTTGCCGCCGTTGACAACCGGTGTCGTCCGCCCCTCCGCCCGGCCACGGACGATGAGGTCCTTGATCATTCCTTCAAGACCCTGGGTTCCCTCCTTCTCCCCCATGCCTCCGGCGATGATGATGACCGAGCGGGCCTTACAGGACTCCGTGATTTCCTTCATCACGTCGTAGCTCTGCTCGGCGCCCAAGGTCAGGACGAACATGTCCAGCGTCCCGGGGAGGTCCCGCACCGCCGGCACCGAACGGCAGCCTTCGATCTCCGCCGCTCCCGGCTTGACGACGAAGACACGCTCTTTCAGGAAGCCGTTCTTCAGGATATTATTGAGGATGATGTGGCCGATGTTCATCTTCTCGGAAACACCGATAATGCCGATCGAGTCCGGCCGGAGGAGGCTTCGGATCTGCCCGTATGGCCGGGCGGTGAGTTCCCGGTGCGCCCTCGAGAACCGGCACAGTCCGTCCAACGGCACGAGCTTCCCTCCTTGAATGACGAGCGGATTGACCTCGAACTCCTCGATGACGTAGGGCGAATCCCCCGCGTATGCCGAAAAGTTCCGGGCAAGCGCGACGAATCGAAGGATCGATCCGGCCAGGCTCGCCGGCGTGATCAGGGGCTTCCGCCCGCGGAAAGCTTTGGCAACCTTGCCGAAAAAGGCGAGAGGCTCGAGAAGCGTCCGGACGCGGTCTTCGTCAAAAAGATGGACCGAGAAAAGCGAGACTGCCTTCCCTTCCCGGATCTTCTCGTTCATGTATTCGACGTCCAGGCCGCCCGCTCCGACGGTCATCACGGGGCCGAACTCCCGCGAATCCTTGACCCCCGCCAGGATCTCCGACCCGAAGCCGACATTGTCGTAGGCGACCTTTTCGCAGACGAGGATGCCGCGGATCGACGCCTCGACGTCCTTGCGCGTAGGCCCGCCTTTTACTCCGGGTTTCTCGAACTTCTTCGCCCAAGTCCTAAAGGTCGCAGGGACGGAGGCGAGCATCTCCCCGACCGCCCGGTCCACGGCCGCCGCATCGGCTTTCACGAACCTGACTCCGCCCGCGTCGGACTTGTGCTGGATGAGCGGCGAGACGATCTTGAGGACGACGGAATCCGTCCCGAGCCCGGCCAGGTCCCGCGGCCTCGCCTTCTCCCCTTTTTCCAGGAAAAAGAAACGGGGCGCGCCGAGTCCCGCGGCCTTCAGCATCGCGTAGACCTCATGCTCCAGGAGGAACGACCGGCCGTCCTTTTCGGCGCCGGCGAATATTTTATTGACCCTGTCGAGATGGATGTTCATGGACGTTTTAAGCCGCCGCGGCCCTGCCCAGCTCGAACGCCTTCAGGTTGGCCTGAACGACGTTCTCGCCGCGCGTCTTGAACAGGACCTCGATGAAACGCCGCAAGGTCTCTTCCTTCAGGATCAGGTGCTTCGACGCTGCGCCGAGCATGACCGTGTTCTGGGCCTTGGACGTGCCGGCCTCCTTGGCGATCTTCTCCGAATCGACGATACTGGACGTCCCGGCCTTCCGGATCCCGGCCAGGACGCTCTCGACCGGCGGGTTATCGGGGATGTTGACGTAGGGCGTCG
>CAZSMW010000125.1:0-14034 GCA_964607985.1 uncultured Eubacteriales bacterium | reverse complement strand
ATCACCCAGGCTATGAAGACCGTCTCCATGGCCAAATACAAGAAGGCCCAACGCTTGGTCCTCGAAGCGAGGCCCTACTGGCATATCTTTCCCGAGATCGCGGCCCGCGTCGCTTCCTGGGCCGGCGAGGACGCCCATCCCCTGCTCGTCAAACGGCGGGAAAAGAAGATCGAGGCCGTGATCATCACCTCCGACAAGGGGTTGGCGGGGGCTTTCAACGCGAACCTCCTCGTCCAGGCGCAGGCCTTCATCCGGGAGAGGTCAGGGTCCTCCGACGTCGGGCTCGTCCTCGTAGGAAAAAAGGCCGTGAACTTCTTCAAGAGGTCCGGGCTGAGGGTGGACAGGTCCTACCCGGGAAAGGTCGACAAGCTCCGCCGGGAGGAGGTCAGGGACCTGTCGGAGTTCCTTATGAGGCACTACGTCCTCAACAAAACCGACGGCGTTTACGTCATCTACAACGAGTTCAGGTCCATCCTCTCGCCGCGCATCACGGCCGTCCGGCTCCTGCCCGTGGGATTCGAAAAGACCACCCCGGGCGCTCCGGACGTCCCTCCCGACTGGGAGCCGGAGGTCCGCGTCCTCATAGATTCGGTCCTGCCCCTTTACGTGGAGAGCCAAATCCATCACGCCCTCTTCGAATCGCAGGCGGCCGAGCAGGCCGCCCGGATGATGGCCATGGACAATGCGACCAAGAACGCGGAGCAGCTCATCTCGGACCTCGTCCTGGTCCTCAACAAGATCCGGCAGGCGTCCATCACCAAGGAACTCCTGGAGATCATGACGGCCGTCGACGCCCTGGCCAAGTGAGGATGATGACTGGAGAATAACATGGAGAACACGAACGCGAAGATCGGGAAGGTCGTCCAGGTCATCGGACCCGTCGTGGACGTCCTGTTCAAGGAGTGCGAGCTGCCGCAGATCTACACGGCCATCCGGATCACCGGCGAAGGCTTCGACCAGCCGACTCGCATCAACATCGTGGTCGAGGTCGAACAGCACATCGGGGAGAACAAGGTCCGGTGCGTGGCCATGCATCCGACCGACGGCCTGGCCAGGGGGATGAAGGCGGTGAGCCTGGGGACCCCGATCGAGGTGCCGGTGGGCGAGGGGACGCTCGGCCGCCTCGTCCACGACATCGGCGAGCCGGAGGACCACATCGGGCCGGTCGTGACCGAGACGAAATATTCCATCCACCGCGTCCCGCCGCCGCTCGAAGACCAGAGCACGAAGCTCGAGATTTTCGAGACCGGGATCAAGGTCATCGACCTCATCCAGCCGTTCCTCAAAGGCGGCAAGATCGGGCTCTTCGGCGGAGCGGGCGTCGGCAAGACGGTCATCATCCAGGAGCTCATCCATAACGTGGGCATGAAACACGGCGGCGTCTCGGTCTTTGCCGGTGTCGGCGAGCGGACGCGCGAAGGCAACGACCTTTGGCTTGAAATGAAAGGCTCGGGGGTCATCAGCAAGACCGCCCTGGTCTACGGCCAGATGACCGAACCTCCGGGCGCGAGGCTCAGGGTCGGGCTGACCGCCCTGTCCATGGCCGAATTCTTCCGCGACGAAAGGGGACAGGACATCCTGCTCTTCATCGACAATATCTTCCGCTTCGTCCAGGCCGGCTCCGAGGTCTCGGCCCTGCTGGGCCGCATGCCCTCGGCCGTAGGCTATCAGCCGAACCTGGCCACCGAGCTGGGCGAGCTCGAAGAGCGCATCACCTCGACCAAGAAGGGGTCGATCACCTCGGTCCAGGCCATTTACGTCCCGGCCGACGACTTTACCGACCCCGCCCCGGCGACGACCTTCTCCCACCTGGACGCCACGACCAATCTGGACCGCGGCCTGACCGCCATGGGCATTTACCCGGCCGTCGACCCCCTGAACTCATTCTCGCGCATCCTCGACCCCCGGATTGTCGGCGAGGAACACTACCGGGTCGCCCGGCGGGTCAAGGAGGTCCTCCAGCGATACAAGGACCTCCGGGACATCATCGCCATCATGGGCATCGAGGAGCTGAGCGAAGAAGATAAGCTCCTCGTGGCCAGGGCCCGGAAGATCCAGCGATTCCTGTCCCAGCCCTTCCACGTGGCCGAGGTCTTCACCGGCCGGCCGGGGGTCTATGTCCCGATCGCGGAGACGGTCCGCAGCTTCAAGGAGATCTGCGAAGGGCTCCACGACGATAAGCCCGAACAGGCCTTTTATATGGCCGGGGCGATCGACGATGTCATCAGGCAGGCCGAGGAGATCCAGTCCCAATGAGCGATCCGACGCCCTCAACCTTCCGCCTCAAGGTCGTCACGCCGCGAAGGCTCCTCTGCGAAGCCGACGCCGAATGGGCTTCCATCCCGACGCTGGAGGGTTATATCGGCGTTCTGCCGGGACACCGGCCCCTCTTCGCGGCGGTGGGCAAGGGCTTGCTGACCTACCGTGCCGAAGGATCGGAGGACGGCCACCGGATCGAAGGCGGCTTCGTCCAGGTCCGTCCCGACGAGGTCGTCGTAATGACCGAGGTGAGCGGGGATGAATCCGGGGGGGCCATTGAAGGACGGAGATGAGACCCTGGACCCCTTCTATCACGGGAAGGTCCGGGTCCTCCAGAAGAGGAAGGGGTATAGGTTCTCGTTGGACGCTCCCCTCCTGGCGGACTTCATCAGAACCGAGCCTCCCGATGAGATCCTCGAGCTGGGAGCGGGGAGCGGGGTCATCTCCCTCCTTCTGAGTATCAAGCCTTTCCGGCATATCACGGCTGTCGAGGTCCAGGCAGACCTCGCCGACCTGGCCCGAAGAAACGTCGCCCTCAACGGACTCGAGGACAGGATCCGGATCGTCGAGGCCGACCTCCGCTCCTTCGATCCCGGAAAGACGTTCGATGTCGTTTTTTCCAACCCGCCGTATATCCGGGGGGGTGGAGGCCGGCTCAGCCTTTCCGAGGAGAAGAGCGTCGCGAAGCATGAAATAAAATGCGACATTCATGATATAATGCGCAAGACCCGAGCGTTCCTCAAGACGGATGGACGGGCCTATTTCATCTACCCGGAAAAACGAAGAAAGGACCTTGCTGACACCGTGAACGCCCATGACCTGAAACTCAAGACCATCCGGCCCATTTGTCCGCGAGAGGGCCGAGCGGCCAACCTATTCCTGGTGGAGTGCGACCGCGTTTCTCCCACGACGCGGGTCCTCCCGCCCTTCATCCTTTACGGCAGGGACGGGAAGTACACCGCCGAAGCCGAGGCGGTCTTCTCCGGGAGGACGGCGCCATGAACCTGATCCGGAACCTCAATAGGGTGTGGAAGTACCGGGTCCTCATCCAGAACCTGGTCAGCCGGGAACTCAAAGCCCGTTATCGCGGCACCGTCCTCGGCTTCTTCTGGTCCTTCTTCAACCCCCTCTTGCTGATGACCGTCTACACGGTCGTTTTCGGCTTCATAATCCAACCCCGAGACCCGGCCTTACAGGGCTCGCCTTGGATCTATGCCCTGTTCCTGTTCTGCGGCATCCTGCCCTGGACCTGGTTCTCCTCCACGTCCCTGGAGTCTGCCAACGTCCTGATGATCAACGGCAACCTGATCAAGAAGATCCTCTTCCCGGCTGAGATCCTGCCTGTGGTCACGGTGACGAGCAACCTCATCAACTTCCTCTTCGCGCTGCCCATCCTCCTCATCTTCATCCCGATCATGGGGAAACCGTTCACGCTCTGGATGCTCTTCCTGCCCGTCGTCATCCTGGTCCAGTACGTCTTCAGCCTGGGGTTCGGCCTGCTCATCTCGGCGCTCACCGTCCACTTCCGCGACATCAAGGACATCCTGGGCAACTTTCTGACCTTCTGGTTTTTCGCGACCCCCATCATCTACCCCCTTTCCTTCAGCAGTATCGAGAAATCGCACTTCCTTAGGATCCTTCTCAACCTCAATCCCATGACCCACATCATCCGCGGCTACCAGAGCTGCCTGTTCTACGGGGAGCTCATCCACTGGAAAAAGCTCGGCGTCACCTTTCTCGCCGGATTGCTGCTCTTCGTGATCGGCTACTACGTCTTCGACAGGCTGCGCGACTCGTTCCCTGAGGAGGTCTAAGTGCACGCCATTGAGGTCGACAACATCTCCCGCATCTACCAAAAATATTCCGCCCGCCACCGCTTCCAGACATTCAAGAGCGCCCTGGTCAAGGGCGACCTGTTCAGGTCCATCAAGGCGGACGAGCTGGTGACCGCCCTCGACGGCGTCAGTTTCAACGTCGAAAAGGGCCGGACCCTCGGGCTCATCGGAGAGAACGGCTCGGGCAAGAGCACGATGCTCAAGATCGTCGCCGGGATCACCAAGCCGAGCTCCGGCCGGATCACCACGGTGGGCAAGATCTCGGCCCTCATCGAGCTGGGCGCCGGGTTTCACCCCGAGATCACCGGCCGGGAGAACGTCTTCATTAACGGCATCATGCTCGGCCTGACGAAGAGGGAGATCAGCGAGAAGTTCGACGAGATCGTCAGTTTCGCCGAGCTCGAGGAATTCATCGACGCTCCCGTCAAGACCTACAGCTCCGGGATGTACATGCGGCTCGGCTTCTCCGTGGCCATCAACGTCAATCCGGACATCCTCCTCATCGACGAGGTACTGGCCGTGGGCGACGCCTCGTTCATTCCCAAGTGCCTGGACCGGATCGACGATTTTCGGCGCCGGAAGAAGACCATTCTTTTCGTCAGCCACGGCCTGGACACGGTGGAGAAGATCTGCGACAAGGTCGTGTTCCTCAAGAACGGGCGGATTGCGGCGATCGGCGAGCCGAAGCGGATCGTCAACGCCTATCTTCAGGACATCGCCGAGAAGCAGGAGAAGACCTTCGTGAAAAAGAAGGGCGAGAAGACGCCCGCCCGGGAGATGGGGGACGAGCGGCGGGAGGACCGTTGGGGGAAGCGCGAGATTGAGATCAGGAAGGTGACCCTCCGGAACCTCCAGGGCCTGGAAAAACACGTCTTCTCGCCGGAAGAGGGCCTGGCCGTCGAGATGGATGTGGTTTCGTCCACGGCCATCAAGGATTTCGTCTTCGGGATGGGCGTCTACGATTCCAGTGGTGTTTCCTGTTACGGGACGAACACCAACATCGAGGAGTTCCAGCCGCTCGTGATCCATGGCGAGGGCAAAGTCGTCTGCCGGATCGAGAAGCTCAACCTGATCAACGGGACCTACTATCTCGATGTCGCCGTCCACAAAATAGACGGGTATCCCTACGACTACCACCGGAACCTGTATTCGTTCCTCGTCTCTTCGACCCACAAGGACGTGGGCATCGCCCGCCTGCCGCACGCCTGGAGCTTCTCGCCGGTGATCAAGATCAAGAAATGAAGTTCCCCGGCGCCTCGAAAGGGTTCTCTTCATCGGGATCGCTGAGAAGGGCGCAAGGGATATCCCGAAGAAAGCCGTCGCAGGGCCGAGCGGGCACGGTTCCCCGACTCTTGGAGGGGAGAGCGAGGCCCGGAGCCGGAGCGCGCTTGGCTCGCCGGGACAAGCGTGCGTCTTTCGGAGGGATGTCCCCGAGCCCTTTGAATGCGATCCCGTGGCCTGCCCCCGCATTGCCGCCACCTAAGCTCATATGAACAAGATCAAAAGCCTCAGAGAGCTGATTCCCGTCCGCAGGAAACTTTGGAGTGAAGGGAAAACGGTCGTTTTCATCAACGGCTGCTTCGACCTTCTTCACGGTGGCCACATCAGGTTATTCCGTGAAGCTAAAAGGCGGGGAGATGTCCTCGTCGTCGCTTTGAACACGGACGCTTCCGTCCGGAGGCTCAAGGGACCGGTGCGTCCCATATTCCCTTTGAAAGAGCGGCTCGAGGTCCTGGCGGCGGTGGCGGACATCGATTACCTGACCTGGTTCGCCGAGAATACGCCGCGGAAGATCATCGCCGCGCTCCTCCCCGACGTCCTGATCAAGGGGGGAGATTGGACGCCGGACGAGGTCGTCGGAAGAGCCGAGGTCGAGGCGGCCGGAGGCCGGGTCGTCATCGTGCCCTATCTCAAGGGCCACTCCAGCACGTCCATCATCGACAGAATTATTCGAGATAGTAGCCGATCGAGCAGAAGCTGACCCAGTGCCGCAGGGAGAACGGCGCGGTCGTCCCCATCCCGAGTTTTGTCAATGGCAGGGCGCCTTCGCTGTAGGTATCGGAGTAACGGAAGAGCGTTCCGTTGAGCTTCCTGCCTGTGCTTGCGGCGATGATCTTCCGGGCCGCGAGGAGCCCGAAGGGGACCGAATACTTGCCGCACCAGTAAGTGTTCCGATAATCGAGATAGGTCTTCCCCCAGAGCTCCTTCGTCAGGCCTTCGATCTTGGCGTCGTCCATCGTTCCCGTGAGATGGTCCGCGATGAGGCGCCTGTCGAGGGCCCGGGCCGTCTCCCAGGCCTTTTGCCCCTCGCCGAACGGGGAATTGTTAAAGTCCTGGCCGTAGTGATTGCCGTCGGATGAGATCAGAAAAGCGATGTCCTTCCCGGCGGCAAGCCTGTTTTCTTTCATGTAGGCGGCGATGACGGCGGCCAAGCTCGTCGAGATCTCCTCCATGCGCGCAAAGGGCATCGGGGCGACCATGATCGGCGTGATCCTCACGCCGGGATTGAAGTATTGCAGGAAGGGGAGGAGGGCCTCGATCGAATGCTCGAGCTCGTGGGCCTTGTTGCTGACCATGAACTGACCCCTGTCGAGACGGGCCTTGAGGTATTCCCGGAGCCCGGAAACCCCGATGGGCCCGACCGGTCCCGGCCAGAGCTTGAATTCGTCCAGGATCAGGATGCCCTGCGGGTCGCCGATCTCTTTGCGGACGGCGCCGTGGGTGACGCCGAAGATGACCACCTCTTTCGCCCTCAAGATCTTGAAGAGGGGATAGGTGATCCGGCCGGCGTAAAGATAATCATCGTGCGGGGAGATTGCCGCGACCAGTCCGCCGGTCCGGAAAGTCTCTTTTTCCCGGGCTTCAAGATAGTCCACGAGCGTCTTCATGCTCGCCGCGTTCCAGCAGAAGCCGACGTCGTCCATGACCGGACGGACTTCCTGGGCGGCCAGGGGCATCAACGTTATCGTGATGATCAGGGAAATAAACAATGTCCTCATGGCATATCCTCCGGCGGGGGCGTCGGTCCTAGGCGCGCGTTCCCGATCTATAAGAAAAACACGCAGGCCAGGCCCAGGGCAACCAGATAATACCCGAAATAATGGAGCCTGCCCTGCTCAATGATCCGCAAGAGCAGTTTCAGAGCGATGATGCCGACGGCTGCGCTCAACCCGAACGCGACGGCGAGAAGCCCCGGGGATATGGACGCGCCGGAGACGTCCTTAAGCTCCAGCAGGGCGGCCCCGACGATGATCGGGAGCCCCAAAAGGAAGGAGAACCGTCCCGCTTCCTTCCTGTCCATTCTGAGCAACAACGCCGTGCTGATCGTCGTCCCCGAGCGTGAGATCCCCGGCAGGATGGCCAGGGCTTGGACAAGACCGATCACGAGGGCTTTCGGCCGGTTGAGAGCGACGGCAGGCTTTTTTCGAAGTCCGGAAGCAAAAAGGAAAGCCGCAGTGACGAAAAACAAAGCCCCGGCCGCGCGGGCATTCAGGAACATCTTCTCGAAGAACCCTTTGAAGACGACCCCCGCGAGACCCGCGGGGATGGCGGCGAGGAAGATCAAGCCGATGGTTTTGAGAGAAGGCTTCCTTCGCGCCCCGTCCTTGGAAAGAGCGTCCCCCACGAGCGCCCGGATGTCTTTTCTGTAGATGACGCAAATCGCCGCGGCCGTCCCGAGGTGCAGGACCGCGTCGAGGAGAACGTTGTCAATATTCCAGTGCAGCCATCGCTGAGCGAGGACCAGGTGGCCGGACGAGGACACCGGCATGAACTCCGTGATCCCCTGGATCAGGGCCAGAATGGAGATGATAAGATAATCCATAGCCTACCTGAGTCCTGATGATAGACCTTGCGGCCTGGAGAATCAAGGACGGCCGGCGGAGATCTTCGCCCGGGAGGTGCTGTCGTTTCTCGTCGGCCGGGAACTTCTCAACCCGGAGTGGGCGGAGCGTTTGCTTTCCTGGCGCCATACCGGCTTCAACGTCCACAGCCAGATGTGGACCAAGATGAAGCCGGAGGCCGAGCGGATGGGGAAGTACATGATCAAAACCCCGGCGGCGATTGACACCCTGTTCCCTGCTCTGATATAAGAGGGCGGGCGACTCCGGGGGGAAAGGAATGCCCGAAAGGACGAAAGGCGTGAACGATGTCACAGGCTCCCGGGGAGCGGCTGCCGGGAACGAAGATCCGAGGCTCACGGTCCGGGTGATCGGTCGCTGCACGTTCCGTTGCCAGGCCTGTTCGACGTTCAGCTCCCCGGAGCGGAAGGGGCTCCTATCCCCCGAAGATTTCGGGCGCGTCGTCGGGATCCTGGCGGAAAACGATTTCAGCGGAACGCTCCACCTCTCCGGCGGCGAACCGACCCTGCATCCCGCGTTGTCCGACATGATCTCCCTGGCCTCCCGGACTCTCCTCTCGTCGCGGGTCGTCGCCTTCACCAACGGGGAGTGGGTTGGGTCCCTGGGCTGGCGTGCCCGGCTGAAAAGCCTGTTCGCGGGGCCCAACGTCCTCGTCCGCTTCTCGCTGGACAAACAGCACGTCGAAGGAAGGGCCCGGGCCCTTCTCGGCGCGCCCACGCCCGAGTCCCTGGCGGCGTCGGAAGGGGATCTCTTCGACAAAGCCCGGAGCTTCCTGACTGCGTGCATGGAGGAGGGAGCGCGGCCGGGCGCGAACTTCGATCTCGCCTTCAAGGGAACGGCCGCCGAAGGCAGAGCCTACCTGGCCCCTTTGGGGGACGTCCCCGTCTACCCCATCCTGTTCATCAAGGACCCGGACCGCCGCCCCAAGCAGGTGGGGGTCATGGCCGTCGATCTTGACAAGGATGGCCGGGCGCTTGTTTACCCGACCCTAGGCCATATCCCCGCGGGCGAAGCCCTTGGCGGCCTGGACACCCTTCCCGAGGCGTTGAGGATGAACCGGGAGGCCCCCGCCGCGATCGGCTAGGAAGCCCATGAGCACGAAGAAACGGACGCTCTCGATCGAGGTCAAGATGACCGATCGCTGCAACCAGCAGTGCCCGTACTGTGCGAATCGGGACGGTCTGGACGGTAGCCATGACATCGACAGCGTCCTGTTCGTCCGGAGGCTGGAGGAGTGGGCTCGCGGCCGGGAGGATTCGGTCTACGATATCAAGGAGGTCCGGCTCACGGGGGGCGAACCTCTCATCGATCTCGACGCGGTCTT
Organism: uncultured Eubacteriales bacterium; assembly: GCA_964607985.1. Classification (GTDB taxonomy): domain Bacteria; phylum Acidobacteriota; class Aminicenantia; order Aminicenantales; family Saccharicenantaceae; genus JALHVH01. The sequence goes on along the minus strand of CAZSMW010000125.1, from coordinate 4,756 downwards.
CGGGGTCGCCGAATGCTGCCGGAAGCTGAACATCCGTTCGGGCGTCAACACCAACGGACTGCTCCTCAATCCGGATCGGATCCGGCGTTTGAAGGAGAGCGGCGTCGAGGTCGTCAAGATCTCCTTCGACGCCGTAAGCCCCGAAACCTACCGTCTGGTGCGCGGCCCCATTTCGTCCCTCGATCCCCTGCGGGATACCATCCGGGAGTTGGTCGCGAACCGGTTCAAGGTCATCATGCGTTTCACGCTGCTGAAGCCGAACCATGATCAACTCTTGGCCGCCCACGTCCTGGCCGAAGGGCTGGGTGTCTATAAGTTCCAGGTTAAACCGCTCATCCGGTCGGGCCGGGCAGAAATCTCCGACGCGTTCCTGAGCCCGGGAGAGGTGGACGAAGCCCTGCGCGAGCTTTCGAGGGCGCGGGCCGGGACAAGCCTTTCCACGGAGGTCCTGTGCTGGCCGCCGGCCCACGGCGTCAACTTCTTCCACAAGATGTGCGGGAGCATCGATAAGATCTACGTCTCTCCCGACATGGCCGTCACGATTTGCAATTACATTTGGGACGACCGGCAGGTCCCGTTGGGAGACCTCTCCCGTTCCCCGCTCGAGGACATCCTGCGCCGGCGGCACGCCGGCGAGTGGTCGGAGCGCGCCGGGAGGCATGAATGGCTCAAGGGCTGTCCGAACTCGGGGCATTTCACGCATCGCCCCGACTGAACGAACACCTATGAACCTCATCACGGCGAACGATGTCCTCACCGGATGGAATTTCCTCCGGGACATCCCTTCCTTCCTCGGCCGGCCCGTTACCCCGGATGAAGCCCGGGGATCGCTCCGGAGGCGCCTGGACGGCCGGGAGGCCGATTTTCTGGCTCTGATGAAGGCCGCTGTTTACGGAAATTCCCGGAGCCCTTACCTGGCCCTTCTCAGGTACGCCGGTTGCGAGTACGGGGACCTAGTGGTGCTCGTCAGCAAGGAAGGGCTGGAGGGCGTCCTGCGGCGCCTCCTCCGGGAGGGCGTCTATCTCACGGTCCACGAATTCAAAGGACGGACGCCCGTCCGGCGCGGCGCTCTGGAGTTATGGGCGGGTCCTTCCCTTCTGCGGAATCCCGGGTCGGGCCGTCACGTCCGGGCTCAAACGGGAGGGAGCGGCGGGGCGAGCGTCCCGGTGCTCATCGACCTGGCCTTCGTCAGGGAAAGGGCGGTCGACCATCTCCTGGCCCTCGAGGCCCGGAACGGTCTCGATTGGGTTCCGGCGATCTGGGGGATCCCCGGGAACACGGACATGGTCCGCATCCTCGAGCTCTGTGCCATGGGCTCCCCCCCCGAACGGTGGTTCTCGCAGGTCGATCCGGATTCCCGGAGCTTCCATCCGCGGTACCGCTGGAGCACGCGCGTGATGCGCTGGGCCAGCCGGGTGCGTGGGATCCGGGTCCCGGCGCCGGAGTACGTCCCCCTGTGCGATCCGACGGAGATCGTTTATTGGCTCCGGCATGTCCTTGAGCGCGGACGGACCCCCCACGTCATAACATGGGCGAGCGGGGCCGTACGGATCTGCCAGACGGCCGCTCAGACCAGCGCGGACCTCTCCGGCGTCCAATTCTCCATCGGGGGAGAGCCGATCACGGAAGCGAAGCTCGAAACCGTCCGCCGGACGGGGGCCAGCGCGGTTCCCCGCTTCATGGCCATGGAGTGTGGGTATATCGGCTACGGCTGTCTGCAGCCCTCCCTGCCCGACGAGCTTCACGTCGTCGCCGATATGCACGCCGTCATCCTGGCTGAAGACGACGGGCCCGCGCGCGGGCTTCCCCCGGGCGCCCTGCTTCTCACTTCGCTGAGGCCGTTGGCGCCCTTCGTCCTCTTAAACGTTTCCCTCGGGGACGAGGCCCAGGTCCTCGCCGGTTCCTGCGGCTGTCGCCTGGAAGGGCTCGGCTGGCCCCTCCGCATCGGGCGCGTCCGGAGCTTTGAGAAAATGACGTCGGGCGGCATGACGTTCCTGGACACGGATGTCGTCCGAGTCCTGGAAGAGGTTCTCCCTGCGCGGTTCGGCGGCTCCCTGCTCGACTACCAGCTCGTGGAGGGGGAGGATCCCGCCGGGAAGCCCCGGTTGAGTCTGGTCGTCAGTCCTTCCGTGGGACCCCTCGACGAGGGGGAAGTGAGCGCCGCGTTTCTCGAGGCGGTCGGTTCCGGCTCGGGTGCCGAAAGGGTCATGAGCCTCCAGTGGCGGGATGCCGGCTTCCTTTCCGTCGAGCGGACCGAGCCCGCCCTGGCCCCGTCGGGCAAGATCGTCCACGTGCTCAAATCGCGAACGTAGAGGCCGGTCAGGAGGGCCCCAGCCATTCCCTGTCCCTCGGATTATCGTAGATCGAGCGCACGAGGGAACGGTGGACCCGGTACTTGCCTCCTGGCGACGGCTTGATCTCCGGGACGAACTCGACCCGGAAACCCACCCCCGGCCCGAGGATCCCCCGCGATTCCCCGGCGAGGGCTTCGACTTCCTCCGGGGGCGGAGTCCCGGCCGGGACGATCCTCATGACGACGGAACCCGGCGTTTCCTGGACCACTTCGAACTGGCGAATCCAGGGAGCCCGGCCCATCCAGAGCCCGGACAGGTTCCATGGGTTGAATTCTCGGCCGTCCGGAAGCCAGAAATAATCCTGCGTTTTCCCCAGGACTCGGTCGAGGGCGAGCCCCCGCCGGCCGCACGGGCAGTCGCCCGGCGCCAGGCGGACCCGGTCGTCGAGCCGGTAACGGATGATCGGCATCGCCCGGCAAACGAGGCTCGTCACAACCACCTCGCCCTCCTCCCCGGGCCGGCAGGGGACCCCGTCCCTGAGAACCTCAACGACTACGGTATCATCCACGACGTGGTAGAGGCCCGAGACGGGACACTCCCAGGCCAGCATCCCCACCTCCTGGCAGATGTACGTATCCAGGACGGGCGCCTTGAAACCCTTTTGGATCTCGGACCGGAGAAATGGAGTCATCGTTTCCGAGCCGCTGACGAGGAACCGCGGCCGGAGCGTCCCGTCCGGCTCCCCGGCGAAGATCTGGGCGATTCGGGCCAGGGTCCCGGTATAGCCCATCAGGACGTCGGCGCGCTTCCCGCGGAGGGCGGCGGCCACCTCTTCCGGCGTTCCGGGATCGACGGTCTCCTGGCGGAGCCAGCCCAGGCCCTGGAGGGCTTCCCAGGCCGCCGGGCGCCGGTTAAAGGCGAGGTTCCTGACCTTGATCATCCTGTCCCGCCAACGCAGCCCCAGGACCCGCAGGGTCCGGAGCTTGACGAGATGGAGAAGGAAATTCTCGGAGCGCGACTGAAAAATCGCCAGGGGGACGCCCGTGGCCCCAGACGTCATGAAGACGAAGAGGTCGTCGGGACAGAACTCGGCGGAGAGGATGTCTTCGATCGGGGCCGCTTTGAGCTCAAGCTTCGTCGTCACCCGGATCTTCCCCAGGTCGTCGAGGGTCCGGATATGCGAAGATCCCGGGCCTGCTCCGTCGAAGAGCCGCCTGTAGTATGGGACGTTCTTCCGGGCATAGGCCACGATCACGGCGAGCCGCTTCGCTTGGGTCGAGGACGTCTCGTCGGGGTCCAACGGGCGGCGTCCGTGGCGGAGAATGTCCGCGGCCCGGAGGACGTCGGGGAACGGGGTCATTTTTTCTTGAGAACGCACATCCACGCTGTGCCCCAGACTCCCGGCCCGACACTCTCCGCGGTCCGGAGAACCGTGAAGTGCCGTTCGAGCAGGGCCTCGAGGTCGGTCCTCCGAGGATAGGTGAACTTCCTTTCGATGAGGAAGGGACGCTGGCGCTCGATCTCGGCAGGGGTCAGGTGAGGGAACACGGTGGATTCGAAGAACTCGCGGTTCGTCATCTGCGGATGAAACAGGTTCCTGAGCGACTCGGCGAGAAAGATCAGATAAAGATTGAGGGGAAGCCCCTGGCCGTCCTTCCTGTAGGCTTCCATGGCCGGGCCGATGTCGTTAAGCGTCAGGGCCTCGTTGGCGGTTAGGAGCCTCTGGATGGAGACCCCGCCGTCCCCGAGGAGGGCGTGGATTTTGGGAACCAGGAGCCGGTCATCCTCCCAGCTCAACATCGCGAGGGCGCAGTCTCCGAGAATGACGTCGAAACGGAGGTCCTCCGCCATTTCGAGCCAGTTCCCGTGGATGAATTTCTCCTCTCCCTCGATGGTCCGGAGGAGCGTCATGGCGCGCCAGAACCCGGCGTCGATGTCGCAGCCGGTCGTCCTCAGCCGATGCTTGAGGGCGAGGCTCCTGAGCTCGGGAGTCGCGCCCAGGATAAGCGCATTTGCTCTCTCCCCCGGGCAGAATTCGATGAGGGCCTTTTCATAGAAGGCGAGTTCAACGGCCGACGGCCGCATGGGGGACGTAACGAAGGACCATTTCTTGGCCGACCAGAGATGGAGTTCCTGTTCGCGGTCGAATTCGTCCATCGCGTACGGAAATTATCATCATTCGTGATGAGCGTCAAGGCAGCTCCGCAACGTCCTTGACCTGGCCTATTCACGAGTCGATGCGGCTGCGGATGCGAGGCGCGGAGGGTGAAGTTGTACTCCCGGTACTGCGAACCCTTCGCAACAAAGCAGATGCGGCCGGATCGGCTCGCCCGGAGGGTAAAAATGCCGGTTTTTTTAAGACGAACTTTCGGAAACCGAATGAGAAATCGGTTTACCGGAGATATCGCAGATATCGATTGAGTTAAACAACTCATCAGCATTTTTATGAATAAGTCAGGTTG
>CAZSMW010000124.1:0-6651 GCA_964607985.1 uncultured Eubacteriales bacterium | reverse complement strand
CCCAGATGACCCTCAAGATGGGGATCGAAAGGCACCTCAAGAAAGAGGTTCCCGAGGTCAAAAGCGTCGAGGCCGTCTGAGCCGGATGTTCGCGGCCCGGCACGTAACGCTCTTTTCATGCCGATGACTGGGGAGGGGCGGATATGAGAAAAGTCTATCTGGACCACATCGCGGCCACCCCGCCGCGGCAGGAGGTCCTGGAAGCCATGCTGCCGTTTTTCCGGGAGAGCTACGGCAATCCCCAGAGCCTTCACGCGTCCGGCCAGGAGGCCCTCCAGGCAGTCGACGAGGCCAGGGCCAAGGTTGCCGGACTCATCGGCGCGGCGGGCGAGGAGATCATCTTTACTGCCGGCGGATCGGAATCCAATAATTCCGCTCTGAAAGGGATGGCCCTCGCCAACCAGGCCCGGGGTAAACACATCGTCGTTTCCGCGATCGAACACGCATCCGTCCTGAATTCGGCCAAGGCCCTGGAAAAGTTCGGCTTCACGACCACCCTTGTTCCGGTGGATAGGTTCGGCCGGGTCGATCCCGGAGATGTCCGGAAAGCTTTGACCAAGGACACTGTCCTCGTTTCAGTCATGATGGCCAACAGCGAGGTCGGAACCATCGAACCGGTCGCTGAGATCGCCCGGGTCTGCCGGGAGAACGGCGTCCTCGTCCACACCGACGCCGTGGCCGCGGCCGGGATGGTTCCGGTCGACGTCAAAGCCCTCGGCGTGGACGCCTTGAGCCTGGCCGCCGATCAATTTTATGGCCCCAAAGGGGCGGCCGCGCTTTTTGTCAGGAAGAGCGTGCGCGTTCTGCCGCTCATTGACGGCGGCGTCCAGGAGGGAGGGCGCCGTAGCGGGACGGAGAACGTCCCTGCCATCGTCGGAATGGGGAAGGCCGCCGAGATCGCCGCCGCCGGGTTCGGGCAGATGGCGGAAGCTGCGAAAACCCTCCGCGACCTTCTCATCCGGGAGCTCCTGTCGCGCGCCGCGCACGTCGTCCTCACCGGGCACCCCGAGCTCCGGCTGCCGCACCACGCCAGCTTCTGCGTGGAGTTCGTCGAGGGCGAGGGCATGCTTCTTCACCTGGACATTAAGGGCGTCGCCTGTTCAAGCGGGTCAGCCTGCACGTCCAAATCCCTCAAGGCCTCCCACGTCCTGTTGGCCATGGGAATCGACCATGCGCTGGCCCAGGGGTCGCTCGTCTTCAGCCTGCTGGAGACGACGGCCCGCGAGGACATCGACCATGTCATCGAGGTCTTTCCGCCGATCATCGATAAGCTGCGCCGGATGTCCCCCCTTTACACAAAATACCTGGAGGAGAACAAACCATGATCTATAGCGATAAAGTGATGGAACATTTCCAGAATCCGCGCAATGTGGGCGTCATCAAGGATGCCGACGGGGTCGGCAAGGTCGGAAATCCCGTCTGCGGAGACATGATGACCTTCACCATCAAGGTCAAGGACGATCGGCTTGCAGATATCAAGTTCCAGACCTTCGGCTGCGGAGCGGCCATCGCCGTCTCGAGCATGGTCAGCGAAATGGCCATGGGTAAGACCTTGGAAGAGGCCATGCGGATCACGAACAACAGCGTTGCCGAGGAACTGGGCGGCCTGCCCAAGAACAAGCTCCACTGCTCGAATCTCGGCGCCGACGCCCTGCATGAGGCCATCACGGATTATAAACAGAAGCGGGGCCCCGCGGTCGCCGTCCCGGAGAAGGCCGAACACTCCCACGAGGGGGAAGAATGCGCCTGCCCGTATTGTGACGAGCCGCTCGTGGATGAGGGGAACGAGGAATACTGCCGGAAATGCCAGATCGAGTTTGTGGAGTGCCCCGGCTGTGGAGAGCTCAACAAGAAGGGCGGAGAGGCCTGCGTCCACTGCGGAGTGGGCCTCGGTGGGTGACGTCCCGGCCCCAACGTCGGAGGTCGAGGCCCAGGAAGTGTTCGTGGAACTGAAGGAGATCGTCCGCGAGATCGGCAGACTCAAGAGGGAGAGGAACGCCGTCATCGTCGCCCACAATTACCAGCCTCCGGAGGTTCAGGATGCGGCGGATTTCGTCGGCGATTCCCTGGAGCTGAGCCAAAAGGCTGCGGGCTGGGACGCCGGGGTCATCGTCTTTTGCGGCGTCCGCTTCATGGCAGAAACGGCGGCCATCCTGGCCCCCGGGAAGACGGTCCTCCTTCCCGATCCGGACGCCGGCTGTCCGATGGCCGATATGATCACCGCCGGGGAACTGAGGTCGTGGAAAGCCCGTTATCCGGGACGGAAGGTCGTCTGTTACGTCAACACATCGGCCGAGGTCAAGGCCGAATCCGATATCTGCTGCACATCTTCCAATGCGGTGTCCGTCGTGAACTCGATCCCTGACGAAGAAGTCCTCTTCGTTCCGGACAAGAACCTCGCCGCCTGGGTGGCGCGGCAGACAGGCAAGAGGATCATCGCCTGGGACGGATATTGTTACGTCCATAACCGTTTCACGGCCGCGGACATCCGGGCCGCGAAGGCTCTCCATCCCGCGGCTGAGGTCTGGGCGCACCCGGAATGCCCTTTGGATGTCCTTGACCTGGCGGATAAGGTCCTTTCTACGGGAAAGATGGTCCGGGAGGCCCGGGAAACTGACCGGAAGGAGATCGTCGTGGCCACGGAGGCTTCGATCATTCACCGCCTGAAAAAGGAGGGCCCGGTCACGGAGTTCTATCCTGCCAGGGAACTGGCCTTCTGCTTCAACATGAAGAAGATCACGCTGGACAAGGTGATGAGATCGCTCAAGGAAGCGACCTACAGGGTCACCGTCCCCTCTGAAGTCGCCGACAGGGCCAGAGGGGCCATCGAAAAGATGCTCAATATTAAGTGAGGAGGACAACCATGAGGAAAATGACCGAACAGAATGTCAAGGATGCCCTTGCCGGCGAGAGCCAAGCCCACATCAGGTACCTGGCCTTCTCGGAAAAGGCTGCCGCCGAGAACCTGCCCAACGTCGCCCGCGCGTTCAAGGCCAATGCATTTGCCGAACAGATCCACGCCACCAACCATCTGAAGACCCTGGCCGGGATCGGGACGACGGCCGCGAACCTGGCTTCGGCCGTCGGGGGCGAAAACTTCGAGGTCGAAGAGATGTATCCGGCCTACATCAAGGTGGCCGAACTCCAAGGGGAGAAGACGGCCGGCATTGTTTTTAACAGGGCCATGGCGGCTGAAAAAGTCCACGCCTCAATCTACAAGAAGGCCAAAGAGGCCGCGGATAAGGGCGGGGACCTGGATGCGAAACCCATCCATGTCTGCACGGTCTGCGGGTTCACGATGGAGGGAGTCGCCCCGAAAAACTGCCCGATCTGCGGCGCCCCGAAAGAGAAGTTCGTCACGTTCTAAGCGCGACGTTACGGGGACGTAGGGAAGGGTCGGTCCCTCCCCCCCGTCCCGTATCATTTCCCTGAAGGAGGATTCGCATGTCATTGGATAGGAAGCTCCAGCCCTTCCAGGTGCTGGCCGCGGCAATCGCCTCGGAGATCGACGCCGTCGCATTCTACACGAAGCTCCAGGAGAAGGTGAAGAACATCATCCTCCTCCAGAAGTTGAAGTTCCTCGTTTTCGAGGAAGAGCAGCACCGCCGGATGCTCCAGAAACTCTTCGGGCAGCGCTTCGCGGATAAGCCGCTCGAGGTCCCTGACGACTCGCCCCTGCCGAAGCTATCGGCTTCCCTCGGAGACGATCCTCCGGTCGTCGATCTATTCAGGGCCGCCCTCGATGCCGAAGAGATCGCCGGGGCGTTCTATGAAGGATCGGGAAAGGCCGCCGAAGACGAGGGAAGCAGGCGCTTGCTGGCTTACCTCAGCCGTGTCGAGCGCAGCCACGCGGCCATGATCCGGTCGGAGATCGACCTGCTCGTCAAGTACCCGGATTATTACGCGGTGGAGGACTTCCACTTCGGCCAGGACCTCTTCCACGTCGGGCCGTGATCCCGGAAGAAGTACGGATGAAAAACGCCAGGGAACGCGTCCCGGAGATCATCAAGGTCCTCCGCCGGGAATTCCCGGAAAGCCGGACTTCCCTCGAGTTCGAGACGCCCTTCCAGATCCTCGTGGCGACCATCCTGGCCGCCCAGTGCACGGACGAACGGGTGAACAAAGTCACCCCGGGGCTGTTCAGGAAATATCCTGCGGCGGAGGCGTTCGCTTCCGCGGACAGGGAAGAACTTGAGAACGAGATCCGGTCGACCGGCTTTTTCCGTAACAAGGCGAAGAGCATTCGCGGGGCCGCGAAGAAGGTCGTTGAGGATTTCGGAGACCGCGTCCCCGACACGATGGCGGAGCTTCTGACCCTTCCGGGCGTCGCCCGGAAGACGGCCAATATCGTGCTGTCCTCGGGGTACGGCAAGGCTGAAGGCATCGCTGTGGACACCCATGTCCGGAGGTTGGCGGGGCGGCTCGGCCTGAGCAGGGAGTCCGACCCGGAGAAGATCGAGCGGGACCTGATGAGGATCGTGTCCCGGGAGAACTGGCTGGACCTCAATTCCATGCTCGTCGACCACGGCCGGAAAACATGCCGGGCCCGAAAGCCCGACTGCCCGGCTTGCCCCATTCGGCATCTCTGCCCTTCAGCCGACAAAACAGAAGGGGTCAAGTCTTAACATTGGACTATCTTGTCCGACATCAAGACCTGACCCCGGGTTCGTTTGATTGATGATTAAAGACGCGATGCTGTGGAAGGCCCTCGATGAGAGCGGGGTTTCCTGTGCCCTCTGCGCCCACCGGTGCGCGATCCCTCCCGGGAAGTTCGGCATCTGCGGCGTGAGGCGGAATGACGGGGGCAAACTCGTCACGCTCGTCTATGGAGAGGTCATCACGGCACACGTCGACCCCATCGAGAAGAAGCCCTTCCATCACTTTCTGCCGGGGACGACGTCGTTCTCCATCGCCACCGTAGGCTGCAACTTCCGCTGCGCGTTCTGCCAGAACTGGGAGATCTCCCAAGCCTCGAAGAAGGGCGGGGCCGGCGGCGGAGGGTTCAAGCTCATGCCAGGAGACGTCGTCCGGGAAGCCGTCGCTGGAGGCTGCCGGAGCATTTCCTACACATATACCGAACCGACCATCTTTTTCGAATTTGCTTACGACACGGCCAGGCTGGCCCGGGAGAAGGGTCTCCGCAACACGTTTGTGACCAACGGCTACATGACGGCCGAAGCCCTCGAAACCATTCATCCTTATCTCGACGCCGCCAACGTCGACCTCAAGGCATTCAATGACGAGACCTACAAGAAAGTCTGCAAGGCCCGGCTGGGACCCGTGCTGGATTCCATCCGCCTCATGAAGCGGCTCGGGATCTGGGTCGAGGTGACGACCCTGGTCGTCCCGGGGCTCAACGACGGCGATGAGGAGCTCGCGGCGATCGCCCGTTTCCTTGCCGGCGTCGACCCGGCCATTCCGTGGCACATCAGCCGCTTTCATCCGGACTACGAATACACGGAGGCGGCCGCGACCCCCGTCCGGACGCTCGAGAGGGCCTTCGAGCTCGGAAAAAGGGAAGGCCTGCGCTTCATCTACGTCGGGAACGTTGGGGGCCTTTCTGAGGATACCCCTTGCCCGTCGTGCGGCAAGGTCCTCATCCGCCGCCGCGGCTTCGACGTCGGCGAAAACCTGATGAACGGCGCAAACTGCCCCTTCTGCGGCGCCTGCATTCCCGGCGTTTTCTGATCTTGAGAAGTAAGAATCTTATCGGCGATTTTAGGAGGCCTCCTCATCAGACGCTCCAAAAGATAGCTTGATGCCTATGGCCTTCCCCCTATGATAAAATAGCCGCATGGAGCGCTACCGGATTCTGCCGCATACCGCCGATGGAAAGTTTCAGGCCTTCGGAGAAACGCTCGAGGAGGCTTTTGCCAATGCCGCCCTAGCGACAGCGTCGTTGATGTGGGACTGGACCAAGGTCGAGCCGAAAGTCCATTTCGCGGTCCGCGTCAGGGGGAGGGACCTGGAGCAGCTCCTGGTGAAATTCTTGGGCGAGGTCATCTACTTGATGGAAACACGTCGGTTCCTGCTGGCCGGGGTCTCCGGCTTGAAGATCGAACAGGAAGAGGAGAGCTACAGGATCGAAGCGGCTTTCCAAGGGGACGAGATTTCCGGGCGCTATGAGATCTTCGGCGACGTCAAGGCCGTCACGTATAGCGACATGCGGATCGAGGACCGCGACTGCGGTGTCTGCACGGTCCAGGTCGTCGTGGATATGTAGTCGTGAAGGCGGGACGGGGAAAAGAAGGAGCGCATGGAACTTGTAAAGATCGACGAGAACACTTGGGAGGTCCCGAAACATGGTGAAATGAGGGTCCCGGCTGTCATCTATGCCTCGGCCCGGCTCCTTCAAGACATCAAGCATGATCTGACTCTCGAACAGGCCCGCAACGTGGCCTGCCTGCCCGGGATCCGACGCATGTCCTATACCATGCCCGACGCGCATCAGGGATACGGTTTCCCGATCGGCGGCGTGGCCGCCTTCGACCCGGACGAAGGGATCATCTCTCCCGGAGGGGTCGGCTACGACATCAACTGCGGCGTCCGGCTCCTTCGTACCGAGTTCATGGACGCTGATATTTCGCCCAGGCGCAAGGAGCTCCTGGCGGAGATCTTCAAGGAGGTCCCTGCGGGCGTCGGCAGGGGAGG
>CAZSMW010000123.1:0-17774 GCA_964607985.1 uncultured Eubacteriales bacterium | reverse complement strand
CTAAAACAGCAGGAAACGGATGTGCCAAATTTGTGCCAAAATTGACTTAAAAATGCTTAAAATTACGGATTAGGATTGAAAGACAAAGAAAGACAAAGTCTTAAAATATCAGGGGAAACAGGGAAAATCAGATGGCTGGGAAGCAAGGATTCGAACCTTGATTTCATGATCCAGAGTCATGAGTCCTGCCGTTGGACGACTTCCCAGCAAAGACCCCGCTATGATATAGAAAAATTCCGGGAAATTCAAGAAAAAATCGAAGAGCGAAGGGGTCTGGTCTTGATCGCGGACGGATTTGTCCAATGTTGAGACCTGACCCCTTCTTTCTTGCCTAAGTTTATGATAATATTGCCGGCTAAAGATGAAAAAAAAAGCCGTCCGGTTGGTCCTCATCCTCCTCCTCAGCCTCGTCTTCCTCTTCTTTTTCCTGCGGAGCGTTGATTGGCAGGAAGTCTTCCGCTACCTGGGCACCGTCAACGTTTTCTTTTTCGCCTTGATCGTTCTGCTTGTTCCCATGCACCTCGTCACCCGAGCCGCCCGCTGGCACTTCCTTTTGAGGCACGAAAAGAAAGGCGTCCGTTTCTTCAACATGTTCGCGGGCAACGCGATCGGTTTCACCGTGACCAACATCTTCCCCGGCCGCCTCGGCGAGATCGTCAAGCCCCTTTACCTCGCCCAAAAGGAAGGCATGCGCAAAGGCTACGTCGTAGGGACGATCGTCGTCGAGCGCATCTTCGATATCTTCGCCATGTGCTTCCTCCTCGGCGTCTTCCTTCTAACCAGACCTCTTTACGCCTCGATCTTTCGCGTCAACCCCGAGACCACCTCCAGCCTCTTTTTTTGGGGTAAGGTGGGCGTCGGTCTCGCCACGGTCCTCCTCCTTCTTTGCCTTTCCCTCTATTTTTTCAAGGAGAGGACACTCCGTGTCGTTTCGTTCTTCTTGAAGCCGCTGCCGGCCGGCTGGACTAGGAAGGTCCTATCGCTGGCCGACGAGTTCATCGAGGGCTTGAAGTTCTTCCACTCTGCGGGGAACGTCGTCGTTTATGCCGTCATGTCCCTCGCCGTCTGGCTGGGCATCGTTTTTTATTACTGGCTCCTGTTCTTCGCCTTTCACATCCCGTTGCCTTTCTTTGTCCTCGTCCCTTACGTCTTTCTGACCATGGTCGGAGCCTCCATCCCCACACCGGGAATGGTCGGCGGTTTCGATTACTTCTCCAAGCTCAGTATGACCTCTCTTTACCACCTCGATGCCAACCTGGCCGTAGGCATGACCCTCGTCATACACGCGATCCAGATCCTAGTGACATGCCTGATCGGTTATGTTATATTATGGAAAGAAGGCTTGTCGCTTTTTCAGCTGAAAAAAATGGGAGAAACGGAGAGTTCATGAGGTGTCCGTTCTGTGGTTTCCTTGAGAGCAAGGTCATCGACTCGAGGGAAAGCAAGAAAGGCCTCTCCATCCGCCGGCGCCGGGAGTGCCTCTCCTGCAAGCGCCGTTTCACGACCTACGAAAAGATCGAGGAGATCCCCTATATGGTGGTCAAGAAGGACGGCAGTCGCCAGCCCTTCGACAGCCAGAAGCTCCTCCGGGGCATGATGAAGTCCTGCGAAAAACGGCCCATCCAGATCAGCCAGCTCGAGGAGATCGTCGAGGAGATCGAGACCATACTCCAGGAGCGGCCCGACAAGGAGATCGACGTCTCCGAGATCGGCCAGATCGTGATGGACAGGCTGAAGGCCCTGGACAAGGTCGCCTATGTCCGTTTTGCCTCCGTCTACAGGGAGTTCAAGGACGTTGTGGAATTCAAGAACGTCCTGGAACATCTCCTGAAAGAGAAGTAGCCCCGGCTTCCATGATCCGAAGAATCCGGCCCGTTTCGAGAATTCTTAAGATCGAGGCGGAAATCCGAAGGCCGGGTGCGGGGGTTCTCGTCCGTGAATCCGACCTGCCGGGCCTGGATCAGGTCTGGGTGCCGGCCGTGGACATCTACGAGAAGGACGACGAGATCGTGGTCGAGATCGAACTCGCGGGCGTCCTCAAGAAGGATGTCCGGATCATGCTCCACGGCAACCGCATCGAGGTCAAGGGCCTGAAGAAGGAGGGCCCGGCCGTGGCTGTCCCGCGTTACCATCGCCTGGAGCGCGAATACGGGACGTTCCACCGGACGATCTTCATTCCGTGCGCCGTCCAGCCCGAGAAGACAGCGGCCACGCTGGAGAACGGGATACTGACGATTGTTCTCAAGAAACGGTCCGGGCCAATCCCGGAGGTCAAGGTCAAGATCCGGAAGAACGGCGAATGAACCTGGAGGAGCCAAAATATGGCCAACATAGATAATAAGTCCGAGGATCAGCTCGACGGCCTGATCGAAGAACAGAACCAGAAGCTCCACATTCCCGCCAACCTGCCCGTGCTTTTGCTCCGGGACATCGTGATCTTTCCCTATATGATCGCCCCCCTCTTCGTCGGGCGCGAAAAGTCGAAGAACGCCATCGATCAGAGCCTGTCCACCAACCGCATGATCCTCCTCCTGACCCAAAAGGACATGGAGATCGAGGATCCCAAGCGGGAGGATGTCTTCGAGATGGGCACGGTGGCCCTGATCATGCGGATGCTTAAACTTCCCGACGGCCGGGTCCGCATCCTGGCCCAGGGTTTGATCCGGGCGAGGATCGAGAGTTTCGAGGAGGACGGGCCCTATATCACGGCCAAGCTCCAAGTCGTTAATGAGCCTGAGAAGGCGGACAAGACCCTGGAGGCCGAGGCTCTCATCCGCAACGTCCGGAACGGACTCGAAAAGGCCACCTCGCTCGGCAAAAACATCCCTCCCGAAGTCCTGATCATCGCCACGAACGTCGATGAACCGGGAAGGCTTGCGGACCTAACGGCCAGTAACCTCGAGCTCAAGATCGAGGAGGCCCAGGAGATTCTGGAGATCGTCGACCCCCTCCAGCGCTTGAAAAAGGTCCACGAACTTCTGACCCGGGAGCTTGAGCTCCTGGACGTCCAGTCCAAGATCTCGACCGAGGCCAAGGGCGAGATGGACAAGCTCCAGAAGCAGTACTACCTGCGCCAGCAGATTAAGGCCATCCAGAAGGAACTCGGCGAGGGCACCGATATCCAGGAGGAGATCAAGGGCTACCAGGACAGGCTGAAAAAGCTCCGGGTCGCCGAGGAGGTCCGGGAAGAGCTCGAAAAGCAAATCATCCGGTTGGCCCAAATGCATCCGGAGTCGGCCGAAACCGCCGTCGTCCGCAATTACCTGGACTGGATGTTCTCCCTCCCTTGGAACAAGATCACCATCGATAACCTCGACCTCGTCAAGGCCAAGAAGATCCTGGACGAGGACCACTACGGCCTCGACAAAGTCAAGGAGCGTATCCTCGAATACTTGGGCGTGCGCAAGCTTTCCAAGAAGATCAAAGGCCCGATCCTCTGTTTCGTCGGGCCGCCGGGAGTGGGCAAGACCTCCCTCGGCAAGTCCATCGCCCGGGCCCTGGGCCGGAACTTCATCCGCATTTCCCTGGGAGGAGTTCGGGACGAGGCCGAGGTGCGCGGCCACCGTCGGACCTATGTCGGGGCCATGCCCGGCCGCATCGTCCAGGGTATCCGGCGCGCGGGTTCCAACAACCCGGTGTTCATGATGGATGAGGTGGACAAGATCGGCGCCGACTTCCGGGGCGACCCATCGTCGGCCCTCCTCGAGGTCCTGGACCCCGAGCAGAATAATTCTTTCCGCGACCATTATTTAGGGGTCCCCTATGACCTGTCCAAGGTCATGTTCATCACGACCGCCAACCTTCTGGACCCCGTCCAGCCCGCCTTCCGCGACAGGATGGAGGTCCTCGAGCTTCCGGGCTACACCGAGGAGGAGAAACTTCAGATCGCGGTCAACTACCTCATCCCCAAACAGATCACAGAGAACGCCCTGGACGGCAAGTTCATCGATTTCAGCGAGGGTTCGGTCAAGAAGATCATTTCCCTCTACACTCGTGAGGCCGGGGTCCGGAACCTGGAGCGCGAGATCGCATCCATCTGCCGGAAGGTCGCCCGCAAAGTCGCCGAGGGCCGCAAGAGCCAGACCCGGATCACTTCGCAGAACATCGAATCCTTTCTTGGTCCGGCCAAGATCTTCAAGGACCAACTCCTTCACAAGAACCAGGTAGGCGTCACGACGGGCGTCGCCTGGACCGAGGCCGGTGGCGAGATCCTCTTCGTCGAGGCGACCAAGATGCAGGGGAAGGGGAATCTTTCGCTGACAGGTTCGCTGGGTGAGGTCATGAAGGAGTCCGCCCAGGCCGCCCTCAGCTATACCCGGGCCCACGCCAAGGAGCTAGGGATCGACTACCGGCTCTTCCAACAGAACGATTTCCATATCCATATCCCCGAAGGCGCCATCCCCAAGGACGGACCCTCGGCCGGCGTGACCATCGCCACTTCGTTCATCTCTCTGTGCACGGACACAAAGGTCCGATGGGACATGGCCATGACGGGAGAGATCACCCTCCGGGGCAACGTCCTCCCGGTCGGCGGCATCAAGGAAAAGGTGCTCGCGGCCCAACGGATGGGAGTCAAGAGGATGATCCTGCCCCTTCACAACAAGAAGGACCTCTTCGATATCCCCAAGAAGGTCATCAAGAACATGGAGTTCATCTACGTGGAGGACGTCAAGGATGTCCTGAAGAACGCCCTGGAAACGAAAACAAAAGCGCGGAAGAAAAGAAAGCCCGCCCGAACGGCGAGACGCAAGAAGGCCAAACGCTGAAGGCGGACGCGGACGGACGGCGGAACATGCGTTTACGAAAGCTAGGCGAAAGGGAATTGCTGGCGGTCATCCGCAGGAACTTTGCCGTTCCCCGGAAGGACATCCCCCTCGGTATCGGTGATGACGCCGCCGTCGTCAGGCCGGGGGCGGGACGGCTCCTTGTCACCAAGGACCTCCTGGTCGAGGATTTCGATTTCAGCCTGCCTTTCCAGGACCCCCGCTTGCTGGGCCGCAAGAGCTTGAACGTCAACATCAGCGACATCGCGGCCATGGGAGGTCATCCCCTATATGCGGTCCTCGGCCTGGGCTTACCCCGGGAGATAGCCCTGGACTGGGTCGTCGACTTCTTCGCGGGGCTCAAAGAAGCGGCCCGGACCGCGGACGTGGTCCTCATCGGTGGCGACCTGTCCCAAGCCCGCAAGGTCTTCATCTCGGTCACCGTGATCGGCCGGGCGTCCGGACGTGTCATCCTGAGGAGCGGGGCGCGGCCGGGCGACCGCATCTTCGTCTCAGGCTTCCTGGGGGACGCCAAGCAGGGGTTCCTTCTTTACAGGAAGGGAGTCCGGCTGGGAGACGATCCGGCCAAGGACTTTTTCCTTAAGGCATTCTTGGATCCTCAACCCCAAACGATCCTGGGCCGGGAACTCTCCAGGCTCCGTGGAGCTTCGGCCATGATCGACTGCTCCGACGGGCTGTCGGTGGACCTCAACCACATCTGTGAGGCGAGCGGCGCGGGCGCGGAGATCGACCTGGAGAAAATTCCCCTGTCCCCGGCTATGATCTCATTCCAAAAGAAACCCCTCCCTCTGGCCCTCCACGGGGGCGAGGATTACCAGCTTATCTTCACCGTCAAGCCTCGGGACCTGCCCAAGATCGGGCCGCTCCGAGCGGGGTGCATGCTGACGGACATCGGTCGGATCACCAGGGAGAAAGGGATCTGGACCGTTGACGCCCACGGCCGTCGGAAAGTTCTTGAGATCAAGGGATTCGAGCACTTCAAATAAAAGCGGCGCTCAACGCGGATTCAGGTCAGATAGTCGCCGTTGAAGACGACCTCGGCCGGCCCCGACTGGAAGATCTTGTCGTTCTCCCATTCCACCGTGAGCGATCCCATGCTCGTCCAAACCTTGACCTTGCGGTCGGTCAGGCCCTTCAAGATGGACGCCACGGCGGCCGCGCAGGAACCGCTTCCTGAGGACAGCGTTTCGCCCACGCCGCGTTCCCAGAACAGGACATCGATCTCCTGCCGATTGATGACCCGGATGAACTCGACGTTTGTCCGATTGGGAAAGAACGGGTGGGACTCGATCTCCCTGCCGACCTGATTCCAGACGATGCGGGCGGGAAAGAAACGCTCCACGAAGATGTCGCAGTGCGGGTTCCCGACGTTGACGCAGGTGATGGCGAAGGCCCTCTTCTGGATGTTCAGCGGGTAGTCGACGATCTTCTCGTGGACAGAGCCGTCGTCAAAAGGGATGGCCTCGGAAGAGAATCGGGGTGTCCCCATCTCGAGCCGGAGCAGGAAGCGGTCACCCGACGATTCGAGAAGGTGGCACGCCCGCTCGCCGGCCGTCGTTTCGAAGAGCATGCGGGGCGCCTGGATCTCTTTGTGATGGTAGAGAAACGCGGCCGCGCACCGCAGTCCGTTGCCCGAGATCTCGGCTTCCGTCCCATCAGCGTTGAAGATCCTGAATCCCACCCGGCCTTCGTCCCGGTCCTTGATGGAGATCAGGAGCAGGCCGTCGGCCCCCGCCCCCGTGTGGCGGTCGCAGATCTTCCTGGCGAGGTCCGCGGGCGGAAGGCCCGCCGGGGCGTCCCCGAGGATCACCAGGAAGTCGTTACCGAGCGCGTGGAGCTTCGTGAATCTCATCAGGGCACTTTTAAGGTGATGATAGTGTCCTGAATCTGGCCGTCTCCCTCCCGCCGAACGAGAAGGATGATCTCCTCGCCGGAGGGTGTCTGCTTCAAAATGTTTTCGAACTCCCGGACCGAGACGATCTTCTTCCGATTGATCTCGACGATGATGTCGCCCGTTGCGAGCCCCGCCTTTTCGGCTTCGCTGAAGTTTCTGACCTCGGTGATCAGGAGGCCCTCCGTCGTCCGATAGCCGTAACGACGGGCCAGGCTGGGCGTCATGGGCGATACCGACAGACCTGCGTCCTTATCGGAGCTCGCCACTTGTCCCTTCTCACCCTCGGCATCCATCTCCTCGATCGTCGGCGTGAGCGTCATCTCCTTGCCGTCGCGGATGACCCGAACGGTGACCTTCTTGCCGGGTTCGATATCGGCGATCTTGAACTTGAGGTCATTCGAATCCTCCACCGGCTGGTCGTTGACTTCGAGGATGACATCATACTGTTTGAATCCCGATTTTTCGGCCGGGCCTTCGGGCTCGACGGTCGTGACCACCGCGCCCTTGCTATCCTTCAAATTGAGCTGTTTGCGCATCCCTTCATTCACGTTCTGCATGATGACACCCAGTCGGCCGCGGGTCACCTTGCCCTTGTCCTTGAGCTGGGAGACAACCTTCCTGGCGATGTTTGAGGGGATGGCGAAACCGATGCCGATGTTCCCGCCTGTCGGGGAGAGGATGTTGCTGTTGATGCCGATGACCTCACCCTTCATGTTGACCAGGGGGCCGCCGCTGTTGCCGCGGTTGATGGCCGCGTCGGTTTGGATGAAGTCCTGGTAGGTCGGGACGTTGAGCCCCATACCCAATTGTCGCCCCTTGGCGGAGACGATGCCCGCGGTCACGGTATGCTCCATGCCCAGGGGATTGCCGATGGCCAGGACCCACTCGCCGACCTTGACCAGGGCGGAGTCGCCTAGCTCGACGAACGGCAGGTCCTTGGCCTCGATCTTAAGGAGGGCCAGGTCGGTCTTTGGGTCGGTCCCGATGACCTTGGCATCATAGTCCTTCCCCTGGAGGGTCGTCACCGTATTTTTTATGGAGTTCTCGGCGATATGGTTGTTGGTCAGGACGTAGCCGTCGGGGCTGATGAAGAAGCCCGTCCCCTGGACGGCGCTTCGGGATTCTTCATTCCTCGGCGCGGGCCGGTTGAAGAAGCGGTCCCAGAAATCCTCGAAAGGCCATTGGTCGTCGGGTCCCTGCTGGCGGGCCTTCTCCTTGTGCTCGCTGACGATCTTGACCACGGATGGTCCGACCTTCTCCGCGATCTTGACGAAGTCGAGGTCCGCCCTGACCTCCGGCGCTGATGAGGCGTAAAGGTCGGCGGAAAGCTCAGGGGCGGCCGGCTTACTGACGACTTCCTTGGCGACCATATGTTTTTCCGGAAGGTATACAAAGACATACCCTGCCAGAAGGAGTCCAAACGCGAAACTGACCAACGCGACCCATACGTATTTTTTCATCTTTTTCCTCCCGGACGTGAGAAGCTAAATTAGCACATCCACGCCTGGAATTCAATCTTCCTAACCCTATTCAAACGCTCTTGTCGCTTATAAAGTTGCATTAGGCGGGCCCCCAGGATATGATGCTTTTCCGCATGGGAAACAAGGGCTTATTGATCGTCTTCGAGGGCATCGACGGCTCGGGGAAGACAACCCAGGCAAAGACACTCCTGAGGAGACTTCGGGCCAGGGGGATTGCCGCCGTCTTCTTCCGCGAGCCGACGGGCGGGAAGTGGGGCCGTGAGATCAGGAGGAAAGCCCTCAGGCGGGATTCCTTGACGCCCGGTGAAGAACTCGAGCTCTTCGTCAAGGACCGTCGGGAGAATGTCGCCAAGAACCTCGGGCCCGCCCTGGCGGCCGGGAAGGTCGTCGTGCTCGACCGCTATTACCTCTCCACGATCGCATACCAGGGGGCCAAAGGGCTTGATCCTGGCCGGATCCGGAGGATGAACGAGACCTTTTCCCCGAAACCCGATCTCGTCTTTATCCTGGATGTCGAGGCGGGGACAGGGCTGTCGCGGATCGGAGACCGGAAGCGGAAAGAGGAGCTCTTCGAGCGTGAGGATTACCTGGACAAGGTCAGGGAGCTTTTCAACGGCTTTCGCGGCCGGAAAATCATTCATATCGACGGCACGGGGGACAGGAAGACGATCAGTGCCGTGATCCTCGAAAAAGTCCTCCAAGTCCAGGGCGGTTGAGCCCATCTGGACGTCCCACCGGCCCTATGCTATATTTTATTGGCTGAAATCATGAAGATCCCCGACCTAAGGATTAAGGTCCTCAAGTTCAGGAAGGCGCGCCCGTTAAGGGTCGTCGTCCTTCTGCTCTTCGCCGGCGCGGCTTGCGTTCTGGGGGCCCTTTTCGGCGCTTATGTGGCCATCCACAACAATCTCCCCTCCGTCGCCGAGCTCGAGTCCCTCAAGCCCAAGATCATCACCTCGATCTATTCCGACAGAGGCGAAGTTATCAAGGAGTTCGCCGAGGAGCGGCGGATCGAGGTCCCCTTCGTCAAGATCCCCGACATCCTGATCAAGGCCATCATTGCCACCGAGGACCCCCGTTTCTTCAGCCATAAAGGCGTGGACACCATGGGAATCCTCCGGGCCATCAAAGAGGATGTCATCAAGCTCGGCCGCGGTTCCTTGAGCCGGCCTCAGGGCGGTAGCACGATCACCCAGCAGCTGGCTCGCTCGCTGTTCCTGTACTCCCAGCAGACCATTCGGCGCAAGCTCAAGGAGATGTTCCTCGCCCTCCGGATCGAGAAGCAATATTCCAAGGAAAAGATCCTGGAGCTTTACTGCAACCAGTTCTACCTCGGCCACGGCGTTTACGGGGTGGAGACCGCGTCCAACCTCTTCTTCGGCAAGAGCGTTTCGGACCTGAATCTCGAAGAGGCGGCCCTCGTCGCCGGCATCTTCCGGGGCCCATCGATCTACTCACCCTATTCGAACGCCGAGAAGACCCTCCAACGCCGCAACCATGTCCTTAACCGGATGGCCGAAGAAGGCTTCATCACAGAAGTCCAGAGAGAAGCTGCCAAAGGCAAGCCGATAAGGGTCCTCCCCCTGCGTCGCGGCAGCTCCGAGTTCGGCGCCTACTTCTTTGAAGAGGTTCGAAAAGTCATCGAGCGGGACTTCGGCAGCGATGCCCTCTACAACGCCGGGCTCAAGGTGTACACGACGCTCGACCCGGATCTGGAGAAGTCGGCCGAGGAATCCCTGCGCAACGGCCTCAGGAACAGGGATAAGAAGAATGGCTGGAGGATGGACAAAAAGAACCTTCTCTCCGAAGGAAAGGGAGATCTGGGGAAGATCTGGCTGGAGGCCTGGACGACGTCCGCCGTCGAGCCTGGCGAGGTCACGGACGCCATCGTCCTGAGCGCTGGTCGGACCGAGGCCCTCGTCCTTGTCAAGGGCTATACCGGCCGGATGAAGAATGTGGGGATCGGGTGGACACGGACGAAATACCTGGATGCTCTCATGCGTCCCGGGGACGTCATCCAGGTCCAAGTGAAGTCCATCGACGAAGGGGCGAAAGAGCTCTCTGTCACGCTCGATCAGGAGCCCCTCGTAGAGGGCGCATTCCTGGCCGTCGATCCCGTGACGGGTCAGATCAAGGCCATGGTCGGCGGCTACTCATTTCGGCGGAGCCAGTGGAACCGCGCGACGCAGGCCCTCAGGCAGACGGGGTCCGTGATCAAGCCGTTCCTCTACACCGCGGCCATCGAGAACGGCTTCACTCCGGCCAGCATCATCGTGGACGAGCCGGTGACGTTTAACGACAAATGGACAGGGGAGCCATGGACCCCGAGAAACTACGACCTCGAATATAAAGGGGCCGTGACCCTGCGCAAGGGCCTCGAAGAATCACGCAACGTCGTCACGGCTAAGCTCCTGGATTACATCTCGCCCCAGGTCGGGGTGGACTATTGCCGCAAGTTCGGTCTGACTTCGACCATTTATCCTTATCTTTCGCTGTCCTTGGGGACCTTCGAGGTCACGCTCCTCGAGCTTGTTTCCGGGTTCACGGCCTTCCCTAACAAGGGCGTCCGGGTCAAGCCCTACTTCATCACCCGCATCGAGGACCGGGACGGCAACGTCCTCGAAGAAAACAAGGTCGAGTCCGAGGAGGTCATCTCCCCGCAGACGGCTTACATGATGACTTACCTTCTCCAGGGCGTCGTGAGGGAGGGGACAGCCGCAGCCGCCTCGACCCTTGCTTGGCCGATCGCGGGGAAGACCGGGACGACGGATAAGTTTACCGACGCCTGGTATATCGGCTTCTCCCCGACGCTTTGCGCCGGCGTCTGGGTCGGCAACGATGCCAAGATCACCCTTGGGGAGCGTCAATCGGGAGCCGTAGCTGCTTTGCCCATCTGGATCGATTTCTTCGCCAAGATGATCGAAGCCCGCAAGAAAGCCGCGGAAACGCAGGGGGTCGATCTCGTGCCCGAGGACTTCGATGTCCCGCCCAACTTGAGCTTTGTGGACATCGACCGGAAGACCGGTCTCCTGGCCACGTCGATCTGCCGGTTCCCTCTTAGGGAGGTCTTTCTTCCGGGCACCGAACCCGTCCGCTTTTGTACGAACCAGGACCACATCCGCATCCTGTACTACTACTCCCAGGAGACCGCGAAGGAAGAACACTAAATAAAATAGGAGGTTAGTTCTTTTTTCGGATGCTCCCCGATGAATGCGAACCGGAGCTCGAGCTGCCGCGGGAAGATATGGAGCTGCGCGAACCCGAAGAGGAAGATCCCTTGGAAGAGGAGCTGGAGCCGGACTTGGATGAGATCCGCGACCCCGAATAATCCTCTCCGGAGAACGACCTGATGATCCGATCGAGGAACGAACCCTTTCCTGTATGGCCGTAATCGTAATCCCTGATGCTCCCGCCGCCGTGAATCGTGGAGGAGGCGGGGTAGCCATAAACGCTTCTCTTCGTGATCAGGCCTTCGGACTCGCCGTTCAGGTCCGGGATGGAATCGGTGCCGTCCCAGGGGGTCCCAAAGCGGTTCGATGAACTTTCATCCTTCTTGCGGATCTTCTTTTCCGTCGCGCCCTTGGCAGGAGCGGCGGACTTCGGCTCTTTCTTGGCGTTGCCCTTGCCCAGGGACTGGGGGTTGAGCGTCCGGATCTCACCGCCGCGGTCATCCCCCTGGATTCCGCCCAAGGACTTTTCCCCGGTCCGGAGGAGGACCTTACGGCCTTCGATGGGCTGGACGAGGGTTCGGCCGCTGAGCGGCCTAACTTCGAGGCTCCGGTTCGACAGGCTCATCCGGCTCAGCCCTTTCAGGGAATCGCCCTTCAGGGCAACCTCGGAGAGATTCCTTGCCCGGAGCTGGTCACGATGGACCACGGTCAAGGCGTGTGAGTTATATGGGTAGTAATCCCCGTAATGGTGCCCGTAGAACATGCCGTCGACGATGACGACCGGGTAACCCCAATAGCTCAGCGGCGCCCAGGCAAAGTAGTCGTTATCCCACCACCAGTCTACCCAGGCCGGGCCCCACATCGAGGTCGGGATCCAGTACCAGCCGAAATCCATGCCCCAGTGCCAGCGGCCGTAATGGAACGTCGCCCAGCCCCAGGGCTCATAGGGGAGCCAGGTCCAACCCGTCAGGGGCAGCCAGGTCCAGCGGCCGTTGCTGTAAGGGCGCCACCCGGCGTCTATACCGCCGGGCACCCAGACGTTACCGTAGGGAGGCATGTTCACCCAGTCGCCATACTGACCCAGCTCGTATTCGAAATCCTCCATTTCGTTCGGCAGGTATTTCTTGGCCAGGCGCTTGGACACCTCGGTGTTCCTCGTGTCGTTCCAGCGGTCGAACGTATCGCTGGCAGCGGCCACGAATTGTGAGGGCCGCGAACCGAATCGGCCCTCGACCGCTTCCAGCCGCTGACCGGCCTTGATCAGGATCGAGCCCTCCTCGCCGGCGGCTTCGATGAGGCCGTGGAAGACGAGGACTTCGGTGTCCTTGTTCTCCTTGACGTCCACCCGGTAGAGACCTTCATCCAGAACGTAGAAGGAGGTATCGGCCGTGTGGATCTCGATGTTTTTTTCTTTAACCAGGTTGGCAATATCCAGATAGACATGTCCGGCCCAGACCCTGATGCGAACGCTGTCGTCGCCTTTCTTGGGTAGGTTCAGCATGTCGATCTTGGTCTCATTGTCCAGGCGAATGTAGTTGCCCTGTCCGAAATGGACTTCAGCCAGGCCGTCGGTCGTCCCCAGCCGGTCGCCTTCCGTGATCGGCGTATTCAGGACGCACTCCTCGAAACCGATGTCGGAGGCCCTCTGGATGAACGTGTTCCCGGTGAGATGGCTCAACCGGGCGATAGAATCGTTGGTGTACTTCGTTTCTTCTTCGGCGAGAAGCGGAAAGACCAGCAGAAGAACCAGCAATGTTCCGAATAATTTCTTCATGGTCTGTCTCCTTACGCCCATCATAATAGCAAAATTCATGCCAAAACACCCGCCTGGAAAGGCGGGGGGAGTCCTTTATTCACAGTCCATAATAGAGGACGGCAGACACCTATCCAGACTTATTCATAAAAATGCCGATGTGATGTATAACTCAACCGATATCTCCGATAAACCGATTTATCATTCGGTTTCCGAAAGTTCATCTCAAAAAAACCGGCATTTTTACCCTCCGGGCGAGCCGATCCGGCCGCATCTGCTTTGTTGCGAAGGGTTCGCAGTACCGAGAGTACAGCTTCACCCTCCGCGCCTCGCATCTGCAGCCGCCTCGACTCGTGAATATGCCAGGCTATTAAAGGCGCTACAATTTCCAGTACTTCCTGACGACCTGGACCATAGGCTCGATCTCCCATTTGGAGGCCTCCGCGATCGAGGCCGGAGACACCGGCGTCCGGACCTCCCCGGCCAGTCTCAGGAGCACTTCTTTCACCCCGTCCTTGAGCGAAGGCAGGTCATATCCGCCCTCGAGGAAAAGAGCCATCCGTTCTTGGGCGGAGGTCCCGGCCGCCGCCAGCAGCGCCGCCGTGAGCCCTCCGAACCCATCGCGGCTGGCCCTCATCCCGCCCAGCGGATCGCCTTCCGCGATATCGAACCCGGCCGAGACAAGGATGAACTCCGGCTTGAACTGGTCGGCGACGGGCAGAAGGACCCTCTGGAAAATCCAGAGGAATTCCTCGTCGCCTTTCCCCGGCCTGAGGGGGAAGTTCAGGGTGAAGCCCTCGCCCTTTCCCCGGCCGGTCTCGCCAGCCCCGCCCGTTCCGGGGAAGAGGGGGGTCTGGTGGAAGGAGAAATAGAGGACGTCGTTGCGATCATAGAAGGCGTTCTGGGTACCGTTGCCATGGTGAATGTCCCAGTCGACGATGAGCACCTTCCGGCAGCCGAACTTCTGGACCAGGTGCTCGGCCGCGATGGCGATGTTGTTGAAGAAGCAGAAACCCTTCGCCCGCCCGACCTCGGCATGGTGGCCTGGGGGCCGGACCAGGACAAAGGCGTTGCGAATGTGCCCTTCCATGATGAGCTCGACGGCTTTGAGACCTCCGCCGGCGGCGAGCAGGGCTGTCTCGAAGGTGCCGGGCGAGGTCGACGTGTCCGGGTCGAGCGTGACTGGAAAGTTTCCCGAAGTTCCCCTGAGGAATTCGAAATAAGCGGACGAGTGGACCCGGACGATCTCTTCCTCGATTGCGGGCCGGGGCTCGATAGGGAGGTAGGGAAAGAGGATCTCTTCCTCGACCATCCGGTTGAGGACCTCGATCCGGCGGGGACTCTCGACGTGGAAACGCCCCATTTCGTGGTCCGCGAAACGCCGGTCTTTGACGATTCCGGTCCTCACGAAACCTCCTTGCCCGGGGCCAACCTGCCGCTGTCGGGCGAATATCAGCTTTTCTTGGGGAAGAACCTTTCGAGTTCTTCCGGCTTGGGTTTCTGGTCATGAGGCTGACGAGGATCAAGGCCCCTATGGAGACGATGACTGCGGGATAGATGATCGGGATGCCCCAGGGGTCCCCGTCGGGGGCCATCGCCGGCGGCATCCGGTCGGAGACGATCTTGAGGATGATGGTGACCGCCGTGCCCGAGATGATCGAGGCCAGCCCGCCGGCCTTGGTTGCCCGTTTCCAGGCTAGGGCGGCGATGAGGGCAGGTGTTATGGCGACGCCGTAGATGGTGTAAGCGAACTGGGCGCTGTTGAGGACCGACTTCGAGCGGGTGGCCAGGGTGTACGCCACGAGCCCGATGATGACGATAAGGACTTTCTGGAGGGCGATCAGGTTCTTCTGGCCGGCGTCTTTCTTCAGGAAGCGCTGGTAGATGTCGCGCATCAGGTTGGTCGAAGGGGAGAGCAGGTAATTCATGCCCGTTGATATGACGACCGCGCAGGCGGCGCCAAGGAGCAGGACGCCGACGGGCGGGGGGACCAGGCTTCTAGCCGCCATGAGGACAACCTTACCGCCTTCCTTTGGGATGCTCAGGTCGATCTGCCCCTTGAGCTTGCTGTAGGCCAAAACGGCGATGACGACCACGACCGTCTCGACGAAGATCGTGCCCAGGGTCCACCAGATAACGGCTTTCTTGGCGTCCTTCGGTGTCCGGGCGCTGTAGAATTTCTGATACATGCTCTGGACGCCCAGGAGGAGGAGGAGGGTGGACAGGAAGTAGCTCCCCGCCTTGAGCGTCGGGTTGGCGCCGAACGTGGAATTGACCAGCTTGAAGTAGCCGGGGTCCAGGACTTGTGTCGCCTGATGAATGCCGCCGGCCGCTGTGTAAACGAAGGGCAAGGCGAGGAGACACGCCAGGACGATGATGATGCCGTTCGGAAGGTCGGTGTAAGCGATGGCAACCATCCCCCCGAGCGCCGTGAAGAGGATGACGAAAAGGGCGGCGATGGCCGTTCCTGACTGGCTGGAGATCGCTCCGTCCGTGATCACGTTCAGGATGAATCCGCCGGCGATGAACTGGTAGGAGACAATGACCGTGAAGGAGATGATCAGGGCGATGGCCCCGGCGACCCTGGCCACGGGCCCGTAGCGGACCTCGAGGATGTCGCCGATTGTGTACTGGCCGAACGTCTGGATCTTGCCGGCCAGGAAGTAGATGAGGATGATACCGACCCAGGCCCCGGCCGCCAGCCAGATGGCCGAGAAGCCGGCCTTGGAGGCGAATTCGGCGCCTGCGATGAACGTCCCGGACCCGATCCATGTGCAGATCAGAGTGAAGACCATGACCGAGGTCTTGAGGCTCCGGCCTGCGACCATGAAGTCCTCCTGGCTTTTGATCTTCCGGGACCTGTAGAAGTTGAAACCGGTCAGAACAAGGAGATAGCCGAGGATGATGTAGACATAGAACGACATTCCTGCCTCCTCAGATCGTTTATTTCCCGAACAACTTTCTCGCTTTGAGCTTTATGAGAACCAAGGCCATGATAACATACCTCCGCAGTTCCCCGAAAGAATGGATGTGGCGGAGAGCGCGGAGCGCTTTCCGGAGGAGGGAAACGTTCCCGCCGCTCATCGACCAGCGGAACAGGAGTTCGCTTGTCCTCGCCCAGCTCAGCTTATCGAGAAAAAGAGGAACATCGCCCTGGGCCGTTGGCAGAGTGATGATCCCGGAACGGTATCTTTTCGTCCAGGTGAAGTCATACGGCAAGAGGCCCGTCTCGAGGGCGGTTTTTTCCAGGGGCGTTCCGGGATAGATGTGAAGGATCGCCACCGACGCCTCGATCCGGCCCTTGTACCGTTCGATGATGCTCACGGTCTCCTGCGCCTCCTCCCAGGTTTCCGTCGGATGGCTGAAGATGAAGAAGACATTAGGGATGATCCCGAGTTCCCTGCACCAATCGACGAGGTTGTGGAAATCACCGATTTCGATCTTCTTGTGGATGACCTCCCTGCGGACACGCTCAGAGCCCGCCTCGATGCCGAACGAGATGTGGAAGAGGCCGGCCCTCTTCATCTTTTCCAGGAGGGGCCGGTCGATGAGGTCGAGACGGACCTCGGCCCTCCAGAAGACGTCGAGCTTCCGTTCGATGATGAGGTCGCAGATCCTTTCGACCCGCTTGGGGCTGACGTTGAAGGTATCGTCGTAAAAGAAGATGACCCGGGCGCCCCGCTCCCGGACGTGCTCCTCGATCTCGCGGACGATGTTCTCCGGGCTTCGCATCCGGACGTGCCGGCCCCAGTTGATGGGCGTCGCGCAGAAGTTGCAGTCGAAGGGACAGCCGCGGCTGGTCATGATGTTGACGGCCTGGAGCAGCCCGCGGCCGGGGACTTCGATCTTGAAGTTGTATTTCTCGAAGGGCACGAGGTGGAAGGCGGGGAAGGGGAGGGCGTCTAGGTCGGGGATCGGGGCGCGCGGCGGATTTGTGACGACCTGGCCGTCCGCGTTTCTGTAAGAGATGCCGTCGATCGCGCTGAGAAGCGGTCTCAACCGCTCCCGGTCGCAACCGGCTTTCTCGAACGCCCGGTAAATCTCGAGCGTCGTCATCTCTCCCTCGCCCCGGACGATGAGGTCGAGTTCGGGGATGTGGGCGAGCGTGTCCTCGGCGGCCATGGACGCGTGCGGCCCACCCATGACGGTCAGGGCGCCGGGATGGGCCTTGCGGGCGAGCCTGATGAGCTTGAAGCTCTGGAAGCGGTTCTCCGTGGTCGAGGTGACGCCGACGATATCCGGCCTCTCTTCCCGGACCCGCGACGCGATGCCGCGCCAATTGAGCCCGAGGACGTCGGCAGGGACGATCTCGACGTCGGTCCCTTCTTTCTCCAGGACGGCCCCGATGTAAAGAAGGCCGAGGGGGGGCATCGAGGACCCTTTGGACCAGCGCTCGGCGAAGTAGCCGCCGGGAGGCACAAAGAGCCGGATCTTCATAAGTCCGCCTTGAGCTCCTCTTTTTTCTCGAGCTTCACCGAGTAGAGCTTGGTGATGTTGGGTTCTTCCATGGTCGTCCCGTAGATGTAGTCGGCGACCTCCATGGTCTTGTAGTTATGGGTGATGATGATGAACTGGGTCTGGTGCTTGATGGCCTTCATCAGGTCCAGGAACCGGGCGAGGTTGACATCATCCAGGGCGGCGTCCACCTCGTCCAGGAAGCAGAACGGCGACGGCCGGTAGCGGAATAGAGCG